>CALFEP010000146.1 GCA_937950125.1 uncultured Bacteroidota bacterium | reverse complement strand
TGACTTACGACTTATTTCAAGGCCGCCATCCCCTCAATTAAAATAATTGTTAATGTTAAACTTAATGTTTCGGGGCCTGCGTCCTTTTCACCGATCTTAAACTTACGACTTACGACTTACGACTTATGACTTATGACTTATGACTTATGACTTACGACTTTCAACTCAACAAATATCCCCCATCCACAGTTAACGTTTCGCCTGTAATGTGCGAAGCAGCATTGGAAGCCAGAAACAAAACAGCATTTGCCACATCTTCCGGTTTGGCAATTTTCTTCAGCGGAGTTCTTTGTTCGGCTGTTTCGGCCAATTGCGGGGCATATTTTCTCAGGCTTACTGAATCAACCAGGCCGGGTGCTACCGCTACCACCCTGATGTTGTGCCCCGCAACCTCGGCAGCCAGCGACCGGGTGTAAGCGATCACCCCACCTTTCGTGGCGTCGTAGTGCGCCGTTTGGCCAAACCCGGGGTGCAACCCGTTTATACTTGCAATGTTCACAACCACGCCTTCATTATTGCTTTTCATCATGCTTTTCAAAACTTCACGGGTGCACAAAAACAACCCTTTCATGTTCAGATCGAAAACCTCATCCCAGCTTTTAACATCCAGTTCGTGTTGCAGCGAAAGGTTGAATATCCCTGAATTGTTCACCAGAACATCAATTTTTCCAAAATGTTCAAATACCCCGTTTACCATTTCTACCACCTGATTTTCATCACACAGGTCGGCCTGAAAAATCATATTTTCAAAGCCGGCGAAATTCAGTTGTTGCGATAAATCCTCAGCCTCACTGCGGCTGTGATTGTAAACGATCGCTACTTTGGCGCCAGCCAGGGCAAGGGTTTCGCTGATGGCCCTGCCAATATTGACAGCGCCGCCGGTAACGATGGCCACTTTGTTTTTTAGAGAAAATAACGAATCAATATTTCTCATCTTATTGAAATTAAATAAGTTGTTCAATCAGTTTGGCAAAATCGGGATATTTTTGAAGCAATTCATCTTTTATTCCCGGAAGGTAATCTTCAAACTCAAAACCGGGAGACATGGTTGTACCCACGAGTGCAAACTTTCCGCCTTTTTTCAGCTTTGAGCCCTGCCAAACACATTTTGGGACAACCACCTGCGGAATTTGACCTGCCGAAATGTTATTCCCTATTTCAACAACTTTTCCTGAACCATCAGGGAAAAGTTGCAGCTGTTCGATGGGATCACCCAGGTAAAAGTGCCAGATTTCTTCGGTTGGCAAGGCATGCAAAGCTGAAAAAGAATCGGGGGTTAAAAGATAATAAATGCAGGTTGAAAATGAGCGGCTGCTTGTGTAGGTCCCAGGCAAACCACTTATTTCGATTTTCCCAGCACTTTTCCAGGTTTCGCTGTAATAGCCACCTTCGCCCGGAAGTGGTTTCAAATCAAGCATTTCGATAATTTTTTCAGCTGTCATGTTTCAAAATATTGTTTTTAGAACTTCGGAAAACTAATTTTGACCGAAAATAATAAAATCCAGCTATTCAACTCAAAATCCGACATAAATGGCAAAAATCCGGTTAGCTGATAAACGTGTAAGGTGGGGACTAACCTCCTGGGGCTGGCTCACCCTGTTACTCCTCGTCACAGCGAGCGTGATCATTTTTTTAAAAACAATCGTCCCTTTTCTTTGTATCGAACGCACCATTGATGCCGATGTGATGATTGTAGAAGGCTATGTGCCTGAGTATTCATACAAAAAAATCATGAATATTTTTGATGAAAAAAACTACACGTTGCTCGTCGCTTCCGGAACGTCGTACGAACAGGGATTTATCATCAGCGGCTACAACACAGCCGCCGACCTGATTGGCGCAACGCTTCTTTCGATGGGTTTCGATTCGACCAGACTGGCCATTGTACCCTTGTCGCCCGAAATTCAGATCGACCGCACCTACAATTCTGCGTTGGTGGTAAAAAAATATCTTCTCGAAAATCATCCCGAAGTTAAAAGAGTAAATGTGATTTCGCAGTCGGTACACGCCCGAAGGAGCCTGAGGCTTTACAGGCAGGCGATGGGTGACGAAATAGAAGTGGGCAACATCGTTGTTCCTGCCGACTATTTTGATGCCGGCAACTGGTACAAAAACAGCCGTGGATTCAGGGCTGTGACAAACGAGGCTGTAGCGTATTTTTATGTGCTGTTTTTTTTTCACCCATGAATTTTTTTCCGCACACCTCAATTTCTGCTAAAACAGGCTTTCCCCGGTTTCATCAGATTTTATACTTTTACAATCCTGTTGCTGAGCAACAGAATCTTTGATATTATTGAACCTCAAATTTTAAAATAAAAATTCCGATGATGAAAAGAAAGAAAATGATCAGTGGGTTGGTTCTCATTTTAGTGGCTGCAGTGTTAACATCCTGCAATAAAGAAAATTGTGAAGATTGTATTACCGGAGACCAGGTAAGTCAGTACGCCCTCGACAAATCGATTGTTGAAGTAAACACAACCATGGTTGCCACCGGTTTTGAGACCATTTTTCAGGCAACCGTTACCGACAGTGCGCAACAGGCACAGTTTTGCCAGGCTTTTATCGAACCCATCAGGTTTCTTGACGACCAGTCGGGGTATTTTTTTGTTGAATCGAACAATGCCTGGATGGTGGCTCATGCCACAAACCCGCAGCTCATTGGCACCTACAGGTATGATGTTCAGGATGCCAATGGTAAATATTATGTCAGGGATATGGTAAACACCATCCTTTTTTCGGGATACGGATTTGTTGAATACTACTTCGACAATCCGGCCAGCGGTCAGGTTGAACGAAAAATAGGATTCGTAAAAAGCATTCCTGCTGCTCAGTTTTTTATTGGATCAGGATTTTATGGCGACCCGGCTGAGGTTTTTTATTCGGCCAACGATGCCAACCTGAAAATTGCCGAACAGGCAACCATTGCCATGGCAAAGGGAATTGGTGGCGTGCTCCAAAACATTTACGCTGACACTACCGACCGAGTTAATTTTATCCGCCAGGTGATTGAACACGTAAGGTTTTTCGACAACCAGTCGGGATATTTTTTCGTTTACGATTTTAATTGTTACAACGTCGCACACGCCATTCAGAAAAACCTGGTGGGGCAAAACCTGTACGACTACCAGGATGTAAAAGGAAATTACGTAATCCGTGAATTGCTGGCGGTGTCGAAAAACAAGCCAGAAGGCGGAACATACGAATACTGGTGGAATAACCCTGTAACCAGCCAGGAGGAACCCAAACTTGCCTTTGTGATAAAAATTCCGGGGATAGATTATTTTATTGGTTCGGGAATTTACCTGAAATGATTTTTTCAGCCACCTGATCTCTACCCTGGCTTATTCACAATCCCAATAGACTGCGGATATCTCTTCGATAAGCTTAGGGCATCCAGGGATAAAACTGATACCGGGCCTTCAGGACATATTTTTTTGTCCGGGTGAATCCGTAAAATCTGCCCCTTACTTAAGGTGTAGTTTGCCATTTGAGGTAGGTATGAATTATTCAGGCCAAAACTCATAAAATACAGGTATTGAAGTTGTTGAGCATACATTTTCCGTATTTTCTGAAGTTTTCAAGGACAATTTACAGGTGTTATTGCCAGCGAAATCAAAACAAATAAGAACTGCAATAAAAACTGTTGTGTGTCATAGAAAATTCCGGCGGTAGTACGCATTCCAACCTCAAACATGCAGTCCTCAGAGAAAATCATACTTTTGAAGAAAAAACAAACAAAGGATGGAATACATTAGATATGCTGCAACGCCGCCGTTTTACCTGATGGCCAAGCCGATTGGCGCGGTTTGCAACCTGAATTGTACGTATTGTTATTATTTGGAAAAGGAAAAGCTGTACCCCAAAGACCCGCAGCGTTGGATGATGAATGAAAAAGTGCTGGAATCCTTCATTGCCCAATACATATATTCGAGCCGGGAACCGGCAGTGCTTTTTACTTGGCACGGCGGAGAGCCCATCATGCGGGGCAGGGAATTTTTTGACAATGTCATCCGCCTACAAAAAAAATATGCTTCCGGGAAAATTATCGAAAACGCCTTGCAAACCAATGGCACTACACTTACTGACGATTGGTGCAAATTTTTTAAAGACAACAAATTCCTGATAGGTTTTTCGATTGACGGTCCTGAACATTGCCACGACCACTACAGGGTTTATCGTGACAACCGGCCAAGTTTTGCGAATGTCATGAAGGGGCTCGAACTGCTCAAAAAACATCAGGTAGAATTTAA
>CALFEP010000145.1 GCA_937950125.1 uncultured Bacteroidota bacterium | reverse complement strand
ACACCACCCGCGTTAAGCTTTTGTGCGATTTGTGTTGGGAATACCGATTCATTTCAGCCGATACATCCATCATTTTTGGCGAACAGGCGCTTGAATTGGCCAAAAAAATCAGGTACAAACGCGGTATCGCTCAGTCGTACAACGATCTCGGCATCATTTTGCTCGATTTATCAAGGTTTGCCGAGGCTACGGAATATTTCAAACAGTCGATGAATTTGCGAAGGGAATTAAACGACCTGCCCGGGCAGGCATCGTTGTACAACAAGCTTGGAATTGTGGATCAGAAACAGGGCAGACTGCTTGATGCCCTGCAAAACCAGCTCAGTGCGCTGAAAATTTACGAGCAGCTCAGGCAGGAAAAATGGATCGGTTACAGCCTGAACAACATTGCCATTATTCATCAGAACCTGGGAAATTTTCAGAAGTCGCTCGAATACCACGAAAAAGGCCTGCAATTGCGCTTAAATGCCGGTGATAAGGCCGGCGAAGCCAACTCGTATGTGAACATTGCCAACGTTTACATCAAACTGAATGAGCCGGATAAGGCGAGGCTGTATTTCGAAAAAGCCCTCAAAATTTCTGAAGACATCGAAAACCTGGAATTTATCAGCACCATCCTGAGCAACCTCAGTACAATTTATCTGGAAAAAAACGAGATAAAAAATGCCGTTGATGCGCTCAACCGTTCGCTCGAAATCAGGCGCACTTCGGGCGATCGCAAAGGAACGGCCTCTGCACTCACCAAACTTGGAAGCGTTTATCTTGAAACAAAACAGTACAAGGCAGCACTTTCCAGCCTGCGGATGGCACTGCTGATTTCACGCGAGATAAATGTGATAGAAGAAGAAATGGCTGCAACCTATACCCTGGCAAAATTGTTTTCGGCCATGCAGCTTTACGACAGCGCTTTTGTGGTGATGCAGCAATATTCCACCATCAAAGACTCGGTTTACAACATGCGCCTCAACCAACAAATCATTGAAGTGCAGACCCGTTACGAAACCCGGAAACTTGAACAGGACATGGAATTGATCAGGCACGAGAAAGAAGTTGCTGAAATTAATCTGCGCCAGCGGAAGACGGAGATTTTGCTGCTTGTTTTCATCATAATTTCCATCACAGGAGCCGGAATTTTCGTGTTTTACAGACACAGACAAAGGCAAAAAGCCGCGCTTGCTGCTGAAATGCTCCATCAGCACGACCTGCGCATGAAAGCCGTGCTGCAGGTGCAGGAAGACGAGCGCCGCCGCATTGCCAAAGAACTTCACGACGGGGTAGGGCAGAAACTCTCCGGAATAAAGCTCAATTTCCAAAGCCTGCTGCCGACAGCCGCAAAAAATGAAAATTGCGCCAACCTCATTACCCTTGAAAAATTACTTGATGAAGCCAGCACCGAAGTCCGCACCATTTCGCACCAGATGATGCCCAAAGAACTCGAGCAGTTTGGCCTTATCCCGGCCATCGAATCCATGCTCAGGTTTTCGCTGGGCAACACCAAAGTGGCCTATTCCTTTGAACATATCGGACTGAACGGGCGATTAGACCAAAACATCGAATTAACACTGTTCAGGGTGTTGCAGGAAATTGTAAGCAATGTCATTAAACACTCCGGCGCCAATCAGTTGATTGTACAGCTGTTAAAACATCCGGACCATCTTGTGCTAATTGTGACCGATGACGGGGTTGGTTTTAATGTAAACGAAAAGGAAAATTCGGGCATTGGCCTGATGAATATTGCCGGACGGGTTGAAAGCGTCAAAGGTATTTCACACTTCGATTCTTCGCCCGGAAACGGAACAACAATAACCATTCGGATTCCACTATTATGAATAAAATAAAGGTATTGCTGGTTGACGACCACCAGATTATCATCGACGGACTGAGGTCGGTGTTGCAGAAAACCGACGACATCGAAGTTGCCGGCGAAGCCAACAACGGGCAGGAAGCCCTCAAACTGACCGCGCTATTAAACTTTGATGTGATTCTGATGGACATTGATATGCCTGTCATGAATGGCATCGAAACCCTCAAAACCCTCAAAATGAAGAATTATTCTGCCAAAGTTATCATCCTTTCGATGCACAACGAGGCTGGGATGGTAAAAAACCTGATTGCGCTGGGTGCGGCAGGATATTTATTAAAAAATGCAGGCGCCGATGAGGTGACACTTGCCATTAGAAAAGTAATGAGCGGGAAACAACATTTCTCGGCTGACCTGACGCTCTCGTTGTTGCATTCAGGCGCACAACAGCAAAATACCCGTCAACAACCACAAATACAGCTTACAACACGGGAAACCGAAATTTTGCAGTTTATCGCCAAAGGCTTTTCCAACAAGGAGATCGGGAAATCCCTTTACATCAGCCACCGAACCGTTGACACCCACCGAACCAACCTGATGAACAAACTGGGTGTCAGCAACATTGCCGGGCTGGTAAGTTACGCCATCAAAAACGGCCTAATCTGAAATTTCGAGAAAAAATACGGTAAAAGTCGTAGTCGAATTACGAACTTTACGCTATTCCCCCGAGGCGCCCGCCCAATGTAGTTTTGCAGCGTAATTGTCCGGTGTTTCCCGGAACTGTTTTCTTGGTTTAAAAGATATTTACACAGCGTATCTCTGCAGGTCAATTCACTTTGAAGTTTCGAAGGAACTGGACAATTACACTGCAAAGTGCGCTGTGTTTTTTTTAGCATAAAACGAGTTGAAATATGTCAGCAAAGGTTAATTTGAAAACAGAGACCAAAGCCAGGTGGCGCCAGAAACAGGGAAAAGCAGCAGGTTTGCTAACACTGATTGCCCTGCTTTTAGTTCAGATACAACTTCAGGCGCAATTTTCAGAAACCGGTTTTGAGCGGATCAAAATCAAG
Source organism: uncultured Bacteroidota bacterium (assembly GCA_937950125.1). GTDB lineage: Bacteria > Bacteroidota > Bacteroidia > Bacteroidales > 4484-276 > CALFEP01. Next base: position 28,958 of record CALFEP010000145.1, on the reverse strand, counting down.
GGTTTGGAAAATAAAATTGCCGGAATCGACCTTTCGCCCAACGGTAAAACACTGGCTATTAGCCAATCCCGTTCGAAACCTCTCATCCTATGGGATCACGAAACCCGGCAGGTAACGGGTGAATTGAATGCCGGCCAGTGGTGGTCAGGTTCAAGGGTGAACCACTCATCTACCGGAAAATATCTGCTGCTTCAGCAGTTAATGTATGTTGACTTTAGTAAAAACAAAAACCGGGAATTACCTGTTCAGTTGATCGATGTCGGCACCGGTGAGCAAATCCTTGCTTTTGATAAATGCCAGGACTTGATTGTGACAAACGATGAAAAATATGCCATTGCTCTTATTGCAAATGAAGTTGGTTTTTATTCACTCCCTTCCGGGAAAAAGGAGAAATCGTTTATGGTTGAAGGGCTTACAAACGCTGTGGCAGAAAGCCCTGACGGAAAAATGATTGCCATTTCCAGAAAGGTCGCCTTAAACGATCTTTCGGAACAGGCACGTTCGCGTAAAAATAAGAAATCCCTGAAATTTACTTTGAATTACAAAGAGGTGGTGAGCATTTATGATGCTGAAACTTTCAAGCCTGTTTTTACGGTAGGTGAATTTTATGATAAAGTTTACAGGTTGAAATTTTCACCCGACCGCCAAAGCCTGTTTTGTTTGCAGATTCCCCCCGCAAAAGCCCGCACAGTGGCCGATCCCATGGTTTATGTAAACATTGTAGAAGCGCCTTCAGGACAGCCGCTGCGCAAGGCCTTTACAGCACAGGCTGTTTATGAGCCTGCATTTGAAATTAGCCACAACGGCAAAATGGCTGCGCTGGCAACCAAAGGGTCCAAATTTCAGGAAATCAACCTTTTCGACCTGGAAAGCGGACAAATCCTGAAACGGTTTGAACTCGGCCACCGGCTCTTCGAGAAAGATGAAGAAGGGTTGAAAGTAACCGACAGTTCCTTTCCCTCAATGGTTTTTTTACCCGATGATGAGGCGATGCTGATTTCGTTGAGCAATCATTTGATATTATGGAATTTAAATTCAAAATAGTTAGAATATGAAATCACTTTTTTTGATCCTGACTTTTGCCCTTGCAACATTTTTATTGAACGCACAAAACAAGGTGTTGCTTCAATCGCAGGAAGAAATTGTAGCTTCCGCCTCTGCCGAATTAACCCAGGCCATGACGGCGCCAGACGGTGAATTGTACAAATTTGGCCAGAAAAACAACATCACCGGCGAGTACGAACTCCAAATCACCCTTCGCGGAAAAGGCGATGTGGTTTCGGTTTTTGTTGTGTCGAAAAACAACGGCAACATCCTATCCCAAAACATGCTGAAAGATGAGATTTTCAGGCATAAATTCAATTTTAAAATGCCAAAAAACAAAGATTATAAATTCAGTTACACATTTAAATTTTAAAACAATCACATCATGAAAAAGCTAATAAGCATTGCATTTTTAATGGTTTCCTTCGTAGCGCTCCTTGCTCAGGAAGACATGCCTATAGTCTGGGAATCGAAGATGGATCACCAGATTCTGTTTACAGGAACTTCGCTGGAAGGCGAGGTGAGTTATGCCGCATCCGACAAGGAAATGACGGTTTTCAGAAACGATGACGGCAAAACCGTGTGGTCAAAACCATACAAGGAAATTGCCCCAAAACTCCGTAAAATTGATGAACTTGTTCCCTTTTGGGCATCAAGCACCATTTTCCTTTTCGACCGTAAAATGGGCAGCGACCAGATTGCCTGCATAAACCTCGACTCAGGTAAAAACCTTTGGACAACCGACAAATACCAGGACGTTGACGAGAGTATGGTGGTTTACATCGAAGAAGAAGATTGTTTTGCCATTACACTAAAAAAGGAGCTCGTTTACATCAACGCCCAGACCGGTGAAGAACTGTGGAGCACACAGAAATTCAAGGGTGTGGTTGGTAAATATGTGTACGATGCGAGAGATAAAACCATGGTGATGGTGAACTTTGTTCCAGGTACACTGGGGTCTCTCTTTACAGGATTTAAAAACCAGATCGTAAAAATCAACATGAAAAATGGCGAAATCATTTGGGAAAACAAATATGTTGGCCGTGCCGACAGAAAAGTCATCACAAGGGATTTTGTGTTCGATCTGAGTGTGGTAGATGATAAAGTTTATTTACAGCTCGCCGGTATGCAGGTTTACGACTTAAAAACCGGGGCTGAGTTATGGTCGGCAGCATTCGATTACACCCCCGACAAGCTTGTTGGAAAGCCACAAGGGGCTATAAAATTCGGCGTTTATCGGGCTGTTGCCGATCCAGTCATTGTTGACAACGAAATTTACATCCTCGACATGGTTGACAAAAAAAACCAGTATGTAAAAAAATACGATCTCGCAACCGGTAAATTAATCTGGTCGTCAAAAGAAATCAAAGATGCAAAAGCAATTCCCGGAATGAAGGTCGAAAACGGAAAAGTTTTGCTTCAGATTGGCGGAGCAGTAGAGGTGCAGTATCACCGGCAGTACAGAAGCGGCAACGCAACCATCACCGAAACAGCCATTCAGTTCCCAAATATAAAACCCACAGGCATTCAGGCTTTTAATACCAGCGACGGCTCATTGGCCTGGGAGTCGGAGAAGTTTAAGAAAGGAATTACCAATGCCATTAATTTTGAAGGAAACGCGATTGTGTGCAGCGGTAAATCGCTCTATTCCATCGATATCGCCACAGGAAACGAAAAATATGAGGTTCCCGTTTCAAAAGGCGGTGTGGGCCTGGCACAATTGATCCTGCCTTTTAAGGACAATGAAATTGTGGTTGTTGGTGAAAAAGGTGTTTCAACCTTTAATGTTGCAAATGGAGATCTGATCAATTCAGGTAAATACAAGACTTCAGCACTTGAAGACAGGATTGACGAAATACTTGTGATGAAAACCGACAAGGCCGACATAGCCACCTTCGACCTGAACACCTGCAAATACAAGGAATTCAAAGCCCGGACAGGCGCTATCACAACCCTTTCGCGCGATGGTGGCTATGTGTATGTTTACGAAAAAAAGACTGTTACAAAACTAAAAACCCGCGATTAACCCGCCCGGAGAATTACAAACCCGGTCATTCCATTTTATGACCTGTTTTTGGAGACTGGCTTTCTGCTTGCGCAGAAGGCCTTTCTGCTTTTTTGGCAGTTTTCTTACAATAAAACCAGTGATAATTAGCCACATAAATACAATTCTGTCGTTTAGCATGGTAATTGCGGCCATCGGAAAATCGAAAAAAATGAGGAAGTTTGTTTTATGGAATACAAAGATTATTACAAAATATTGGGCGTTGAAAAAACTGCCACAAAGGATGAAATAAAAAAGAAGTACCGCAAACTGGCACAAAAATATCATCCTGACAAAAACCCTGGCAATAAGCAGGCTGAGGAAAAATTTAAAGAAATATCGGAAGCCAACCAGGTGCTTAGCGACGACGAAAAGCGGTCGAAATATGACCAGCTTGGCGCCAACTGGCAGCAATTCCAGAGCGGTGGATCAGGTGGATTCGATTTTAACCAGTGGGCAAGGCAGGGCGGTGGCCAGCATTTCAGAACATCCTCCTTCGATGATATTTTTGGAAACAGCGGTTTCAGCGATTTCTTCGAGAGTTTTTTTGGGCGTGACCGGGGAAACTTCGGAAACCAGTTCAGGAGTGGGAGAGGAAGCAGCAATTTCGGGCAGGAAAAGGGGCAGGATTACGAATCACAAATAAATATTTCTCTTGCGGATGCCTTCAACGGCACATCGGCTATTCTGAATGTTGATGGCGAAAAAATCAGGGTAAATATCAGCCCTGGCGTGCACAACGGGCAGGTTTTTAGGGTAAAAGGAAAAGGGGGGAAATCAGCTTCTGGCGGTCCGGGTGGCGATTTACTCCTGAAAATTAATGTGGTGAACAATTTCCTTTTTGAGCTCCGCCAAAACGATTTGTATCTCGATGTTGAGGTTGAACTTTACACAGCATTGCTTGGTGGAAAAATTACAGTGAATACTTTGAAAAGCCCCTTGAACATTCAAATTCCGAAAGAAACACCCAACGGAAAAGTGTTCCGGCTAAAAGGGCAGGGCATGCCGATATTTGGGTCACATGGCAATTTTGGCGATTTATTTGTAAAAATTGAGGTAAAACTACCGCAGCATTTAAGCCAGGATGAGGAAGAATTGTTCAGAAAACTTGCTTCAATGCGGCAAAAATAGTTGATAATCAATTAAAAGGCAGGACATCGGAATATCGCACCCCATTTTAGAGCGGCCTCAGTCATGTTTTGTGCTGGTTGAATGAACTATCCTTTGGTTTTGCATTTCATCAGGGACACGTTTTAATTCAATAATAATTGCACCGACAAGCCGTTTAAGAAGTCGTTATTTCTACACTAAAAAAAGACTTTATTAAACTAAACTTTACAGGTTAAATGAACAAACGTTTTACTATCCTAACTCTTTCACTATCCTTTTTACTGTTTTTTTCTCTGTTTTCAGCCAATGCCCAATACGCCACCATCAGGGGATTTGTGTATGAAAAAGAATCAGGTGAGCCCATCATTTTCACCAATGTTTATCTGCTCAATACCAATTACGGGGCAGCAACCGATGTTAATGGCTATTTTGCTATAACACAGATTCCTGCAGGCAATTACAACCTTGTGGTTACATACTTGGGATACGACACCCTAAATATTGCCGTCAGCCTGCGGGCCGGGGATGTAATTACTAAAAATCTTCATATCCAGAAATCATCGGTTAATCTGGGAGTTGTAAATGTTTCGGCTGAGCGCGAAGCTGCACGCACCGAAACCCGAACTTCCATTGTAAAAGTAACCCCTCTCGAAATTAAACAAATACCTTCGGTGGGCGGGCAGGCCGATCTGGCTCAGTATCTTCAGGTACTTCCCGGCGTTGTTTCAACCGGCGACCAGGGGGGGCAACTTTACATCAGAGGTAGCGCACCCATTCAAAACAAGGTTCTGTTAGACGGAATGGTCATTTACAACCCTTTTCATTCCATTGGGATGTTTTCAGTTTTTGAAACCGACATTCTCAGAAATGCCGATATTTACACAGGGGGATTCAATGCCGAATACGGCGACAGGATTTCGTCGGTGATGGACATTACCACCCGCGACGGAAATAAAAAACGCTTTGCCGGAAAAATTGGGGCTTCCACCTTTGGAGCCAAAGCACTGATTGAAGGCCCCATTAAAAAACAGGCTGAAAACGGAGGAGGAAGTTCTTCTTTTATCCTTTCAGTAAAAAACTCTTACCTCGGTCAAAGTTCAAAGACGTTTTACGAATATGTAAACGAAGATGGCCTGCCATTCGACTTTCTCGATTTGTACGGAAAAGTGTCGGTTAATGCAGCCAATGGCAGCAAGGTCAATTTTTTTGGTTTCAACTACACCGACAGGGTAGAAAACTACTATAACCTCGATTTTGGGTGGGACGCCGTTGGGGGAGGTGCAAATTTTATTGTTATCCCCGGTAAGTCTCCGGTGCTGATGGAGGGAATTCTGGCCTATTCATCCTACAAAATGACACTTGAAGATAAAATTACCACTGCACCCAGGGCAAGTTCGATAAACGGCTTCAATGCCGGGCTGAATTTTACTTATTTCATGGGTAAAAATGAGGCAAAATATGGGATTGAAATGTTAGGTTTTAAAACCGATTTCCAATTTTCAAATGAAGTGGGACAATCCATCGAACAGGAAGAAAATACCACCGAAATTGCGGGTTACGGAAAATATAAACTGACTGCCGGAAAATTTCTTATCGAACCTGGCCTCAGGTTGCAATGGTATGCTTCATTGTCTGAAGTATCGCTCGAACCCCGTTTGGCGCTCAAATACAACATGACAAAAAGTACCAGGTTGAAGTTCGCAGGTGGTTTTTATTCGCAAAACCTTACCGATGCCCGTTCCGACAGGGATGTAGTAAACCTGTTTTATGCCTTCCTTTCAAGCCCCGACGATTTGCCGCAAGGTGATGAAGACAAAAGGCTGCAAAAGGCTCAGCACCTTATTTTGGGTATTGAACACGATTTCACACCGCATTTGACCCTGAACCTCGAAGGGTATTACAAAAACTTTTCACAGCTTACCAACCTTAACCGCAACAAAATTTTCAACAAAGAGACAGCCCCTCCGGGAACAGCCGATGAGTTGACAACCGATTTCATTTCCGAAACCGGTGATGCCGAAGGTATCGACGTTTTACTCAAATACAAATACGACAGGATCTATTTTTGGGGAACCTACTCCTACGCCTTTGTGTTCCGTAACGATGGCGAACAGACCTATACACCTCATTACGACCGCAGACACAATGTAAATTTGATGGGTTCGTACTCTCTTGGCGAAAACCGTCAGTGGGAGATGAGCCTGCGATGGAATTTTGGTTCTGGTTTCCCTTTTACCCAAACGCAGGGTTACTTCGAAAAGCTGGTTTTTCCAAATGGTATTAACTCCGATTATCTTTCCGAAAATGGCCAGTTGGGTATTCAGTATGCCGACCTCAATCAGGGACGGCTGCCTACCTATCACCGGCTCGATTTCAATCTTAAACGCACTTTCTATTTCAGCGAAAACACAAAAGCCGAAATCGACCTCAGCGTGACCAACATTTACGACCGGGATAATGTTTTTTATGTAAACCGGCTCACAGGCGAAGTAGTTCACCAACTACCCATCATTCCCAGCCTTGGATTCCTGCTTTCCTTCTGATCATAAGCTCCACTTTACTTCATGAGTTCAGCCTAGAAACTATTTTTTTTGCCACCAAAACACTAAAACACAAAATTTGTTGAATTTATATTTTACTGATATTCATTAATTTGTATTCATTGGTGCCTGTCTGCCTCAGGCAGGTTTTTGTATTTTTGTGGCTTATAATACAGGACCTTTTTAGCCTGGCTTATTCACAAACTTAATAGGACACGCCTGCCTGGCTGCAGACAGGGAGAACGCGGATCAAACAGATTTTCACGGATTTTTTTTTCTTATCTGCGGTAATCCGTAAAATCCGTGTCATCCTTGTGCCATTGGTGGTATGTATGAATTATTCAGGTTAGACTGGACTCATTTATTAAAAAAAATAAGCCTTCCGAAAAGGACCTTTCGGAAGGCTTAAAATGAAGATGGTAAACAGAGTTGTAATTTGCCTTTTACCAAACCAAAAAAAGAGTGATAATACAACCCTTTGTGCAGAAATGCTTGTTTTCATAAGAAATGGGGAAAGAATAGGGGACTATGATGAGGATAATTCTGCCTGATTAAAGAATTTGTCCGGAACAAACAATCTCTGCAATACCTTCAAGAACTTGTAACTTAAATTTTTGACGTGGTAAAATAATATCAATAATTTCTGAAAAGCAAATATCTGTACCCATACAAAAAAATGACAAATCCAGTTTTTTGCCCGTTTTTTAGTTAAGCGTTGAGAATTTAAGGACGAAACATCGTTCTGCGCAAGAATACGTTAAAACAACATTTTTTGTTTTTTCCGAAATTTATTTCAATTCTAAATTATTTGACCGATTCTGAGGGCATTTATCCTCCCGTTTTGCCATTTTAATTGTAAATTTTAGTTCCACAACAGGCCATTTTCTGCTTTTTTTCTTTACATTTGAAGGTAATTTAAACCTGTCAAATTGAATTTTTTTGGGAAATATTGATAAAATACAGAAAGTGAGGTAATTATGAAAAGAACATTATTCATTTCTTTTTCCAGCATCCTGTTGCTGTTTTTATTAGGTAGTTGTACCGACAAAAATGTGGTTGACATTCAAAAAGAAAAAAACGCCGTAAAACTGGTTCTCGAAAAATATGCATTGGCCAATGAAAATCAGGACCTAAATATGATTGAGGAAATATGGTGTCCTTCGGACAGCATTGTCAGCATTGGTACCGAGAGTGGCGAAATTTTGCAGGGATTTTCAAGCATCAAGAGTGCTGTTGAAAAACAGTTTCAGGCATTTTCCAAAACATACATCTCTTATTCCGATCAGTTGATCAACATCAGCAAAGACGGCAACACAGCCTGGTTTTCCGAAATTGTGAACTATAATTTTATTCTAAACGAGAAAGCGATGAGCTATGAAGGGCTTCGCTACACTGGCGTATTGGTAAAAAAAGACGGCAAATGGAAATTGGTGCAAACGCACATTTCGGTTCCGGTGATGCCAGAGCCCAAATAAACTGAAGGCCGGCGGAATTCCGCCGGCCTTTAGTTTTAAAACGCCCCTTCAAATTGTCGTAAAAACCTCACATCGTTCTCAAAGAACAACCGGAGGTCGTCAATCTGGTATTTGTTCATGGTGATTCGTTCGATGCCCATGCCGAAGGCAAAGCCGGTGTAAACCTGGCTGTCGATGCCGCAATTTTCAAGCACATTGGGATTTACCATGCCGCAGCCTAGGATTTCCACCCAGCCACTGTGTTTACATATTTTACACCCTTTTCCGCCGCAAATCATGCACGAGATGTCCATTTCGGCTGAGGGTTCAGTAAATGGAAAATATGATGGACGGAACCGGATTTTGATATCCTGGCTGAAGAATTCACGGGCAAAATAGTAAAGTGTTTGTTTTAAATCGGCAAAAGAAACGTTGTGGTCAACGTACAATCCTTCGATCTGGTGGAAGATGCAATGGGCACGGGCCGAGATGGCTTCGTTGCGGAAAACACGTCCCGGAGAAACCGTGCGGATTGGCGGTTTTGCGTTTTCCATCACCCTCACCTGTACTGACGAAGTGTGCGTACGCAGCAAAACCTGGTCGTTTCGGGGTGAATCATCATCCTGAATAAAAAAAGTGTCCTGCATGTCGCGGGCAGGATGATCTTCGGCAAAATTGAGTGCTGAAAAGTTGTGCCAGTCGTTTTCGATTTCGGGGCCTTCGGAGACTGTGAACCCGATACGGGCGAAGATATCCAGAATCTGCCGGCGGACAATGGAAAGCGGATGCCTTGCTCCCACTTCCCTGAAATTTACAGGTCGGGTAAGATCGAGGTTATGGTGGCTCTGCGATAAATCACGGCTTGTAATTTCCTCCTTCAGCTGATTGTACTTATCCTGAGCCAGGTTTTTCAGGTCGTTAAGCGCTTTACCCATTTCCTTGCGCTGTTCTGCAGGAACGTTTTTAAATTCGTCGAAAAGCGCCGGTATGGAACCCTTCCGGCTTAAATACCTGATACGGAAATTTTCCAGCTCGTCAGGCGATCCGGTGTTGAACATGCCGATTTCGTCGGCAATCTGTTTAATTTTATCTATCATAAAACGCTGGTTATGAGTATCATTGCCTCAGGCTCAACCTTAATTTGATTGGAACAAAATGATTTTCCTGATGCAAATTGAAAGCGGCCGATATTTCAACATTTGAAGCATCAACCTGATGAGGCCGTACTTGTTGCGCAATACCTGCCGAGAGATTTTACTTATCGATTTCGATGGTCATTTTTACATCCTCAACGGGGCGGTCGCCGGGAGCGGTTTTCACTGCTGCAATTTTTTCCACGACATCAAGGCCTGAGGTAATTTGTCCAAAAACAGTGTAAGCGCCATCCAGATGCGGAGTCCCGCCAACGGTTGAGTAGGCTGCGCGCTGTTCGGGTGTGTATTTTAAACCAGTACGCTGTTCAAACGAATCCAGTGTGGCAGCATCATAAACCTGTCCCTGAACGATGTAAAACTGCGAGCCTGACGATTCGCGTTTGGGATTTACCTGGTCGCCCATTCTGGCAGCAGCCAGAGCGCCTTTTTTATGGAAATGATTTGGCAAAATCTCTGCCGGCACGGTGTAACCCGGATCAACTTTTCCATTGGCATTTTGCCCGCCCTGGATCATAAAGTTTTGAATAACACGGTGGAAAATTGAATTTTCGTACCACCCTTCTTTGACGAGTTTAATAAAGTTGTCGCGGTGTTTGGGCGTGTCGTTGTAGAGTTCGCCTTTGATGTCACCAAATTTGGTGTGAATTGTAAATTTTGTCATCTTTTGTTGATTAAAACCCTGGGTTGTAATACCCAGAACAATTGCGATTAATAAAATGATTCTTGTTTTCATGCTTAGTTTTTTTGCAAAAAAAATGCTTTTTTGGTAGAAATTGCTGATAAATAGTTTGGAAAGGAAAAATTAATACCTGAGCTAAGTCTAAAAACTATTTTTAGGCCACTAAAACACCAAAACACAAAATTTCTCGAAATTTAATTACACTGGAATTCATTGTTTTGTGTTATTTAGAGCTTTTGTGTTTTTGTGGCAACATAAGAAACATGACCTTTTTAGACTGGACTCATACCTGATTATTTAACAATGGTGATTTTCATTTTGATGTCTTCGGCGGGTCTGTTGGGTGCAACAGTTTTAACACTTGCTATTTTGTCGATCACATCAAAACCATCGATCACTTCTCCGAAAACCGTATATTGGTTGTCAAGGTCGGGTCTTCCGCCGGTGGTCTGATAGCTGTTGATTTGTTCGGGGGTGTAAATAGCGCTGGTGTGTCGGACGATGTTGTTCAGTTCCTGTGCAGTGTATTTTTTGCCCTGAACAATGTAGAACTGCGAACCCGATGAGTTGCGCTGGGGATTTTGCTGGTCGCCAAGACGGGCAGCAGCCAGAGCACCCTTTTTATGATAAAATTCGGGAAGTATTTCGGCCTTGATTGTATAGCCCGGCCCGCCTGAACCAAGCATTTGCCCTGGTTTTGCGTTCTTTGAGTTCGGATCGCCACCCTGAATCATGAAATCGGGAATCACCCTGTGAAACAATAATCCATCATAATAACCTTCTTTTACCAGTTTGATAAAATTATCGCGGTGAAGGGGGGTTTCATTATAGAGCTCAATGGTCATGTTGCCATAACTTGTACTCAAAAGAACTTTTTGTCTGGTTTTTTCAGTCTGATTACCCGAATTTTCGTCGGGTGCAGGAGCAACTTGTTGCGGGGCTTCGCTTTTTTCGCGCATGGTTTGATTTGAGGTTGTGGCTTTTTGTGAATCATTTCCAGGGGAATGGTTGCTGCAACCCCAGATGAAAAGTGCTGAAACAGATATCAGCGCAGCAATCAAATACTTTTTCATAGTTAAAATGTTTTCAAATTGTTGATTTTGACAATAATCAGTTAAACTATTTCAAAACTACAAATTATGGAAAATATTATGAACAGGCATAATGTGAAAAGGCGAATTAGATGCCGGAGGACATAAATGTGGCAGTGAATCGCAAAAATGATGTTGTTTTTGTTAAAAACCATGATCACGCAGAGGCTTGTTACAAAACGTTGAGCCGGTAGGAATCGAGCTTGATAAAAATGAAAAGCAGGATGGTAAACGCCCACAGCGATGAACCTCCGTAACTTAAAAAAGGTAACGGAATCCCAATAACAGGGAACAATCCCAGCGTCATGGCAATATTGACCATAAAATGGAAGAACAGGATGGAAACAACGCCGTAGCCGTAAATTCTGCTAAACTGCGAGCGTTGCCGCTCGCTCAGGATAATCAAACGGATGAGCAGGGCAACGAAAAGGCTGATTACCGCAATGCTGCCAATAAATCCCCATTCTTCGCCTACTGTGCAAAAAATAAAATCGGTACTTTGTGCAGGAACGAAATTAAACTTTGTTTGCGTGCCATTTAAAAACCCTTTTCCTGTAAATCCGCCCGAACCAATTGCAATTAGCGATTGATGAACATTGTAGCCGGCGCCCTGTAAGTTGGTGTCTTTGCCTAACAACACATTGATTCGAGATTGCTGATGTGGCTCAAGCAAATGCCTGAAACCATAACTTACCCCTTCTACATAGGCAGATGAAATTATCAGAATAAGAACCAGTATGGCCATGTTGCGGATATTGCGACGTGATAAATAAACAAGAACCACAGTAAGCAAAACTAAACCTGCAATTACCCAAACAGGTTTTACCAACAAGGCAAGAATAAACAGCACAATCGAAACAAAAATGATGATTAAAACTTCTCCCGGTAGCCCTTCGCGGTACAAAACAAAAATAAACGATGAATAAACAAGGGCTGACCCTGTGTCGTTCTGCAAAAAAATTAACAACGACGGAATAACCAGAATCAACGCCGAACGAAGCACCGACTTAAGTTTTTTCAAATCCATGTTTAGCGAGCTCAGATATTTTGCCACAGCAAGATTCGTTGCAAACTTGGCAAATTCGGATGGTTGCAATGAAAATTGTCCGATGGGAAACCAAGATCTGGAACCTCCGATTTCTTTCCCGAATATCAGTACGGCTACCAGCATAAAAAGCATGAGGATGTAGATTGGAAAAGCGAAAGCCGAAAAAAACTTGGTATCGGTGAGTAAAATCATCATTGCCAGTACAAACGAAGTAATAATCCAAACAAGCTGTTTACCATAATTTTGCGACAGGTCGAGAATACTTTTATGATCTTCGTCGTACACGGCAGCGTAAATACTTATCCACCCAATTAAAACCATGGCCAGGTAAATGGTAACAAGCCACCAGTCGATGTTTTTTCCTATGTTGGTTCTCGATTTCAATTGGGTGATATTAAGTTGGTGTTAAGTATTTTTTCTTCAAACCAGGGTTTTTCAAATTCGCGGAGGATGTACTTGTTTATCATCAGCGTGGCAATAGGTGCAGCATACGTCGATCCGAAGCCGGCATTTTCGACAATGACTGAAATGGCAATTTTGGGATTGTCCTTTGGTGCAAAAGCCAGAAAAATTGAATGGTCTTTGCCGTGTGGATTTTGCACCGTTCCTGTTTTACCGCACATTTGAATGCTATCGTTGCGATAGTAACGCGCGGTACCATGCCCGGCATCAAAAACCCTCGACATGCCATCAATCACAGGATAAAAAAACTTGGAAGAAACCCTCGTGTTTTTTCTTTCCCAGTTTTTAACCTCAATTCGTCCTTCTATTCCAATAGCCCTTACCAGATGAGGCACATAATAAAACCCCCGGTTGGCAATTATGGCGGTAACATTGGCCAACTGAAGCGGAGTTACCAGCAATTCGCCCTGCCCGATGGACAAGGAACGAATGGTCATAGAACGCCACGAATTTTTACCAAAATATTTGTCGTAATAGGCCGGATCGGGAACATTGCCGCTTTTTTCGACTGGCATGTCGGTATTAAAAGTTTTCCCAAGATTAAAACTCATCACAAGTTCACGCCAGTTGATGTACGACTCAGTTGTCGATCTGTATTTCCGGTTGTCGATTATTGTTCTGAAAACATTCCAGAAATATGGATTGCACGATTGCTCAATTGCCTCGACCAGACTAAGGGGTGAGTAGTGATTGTGACTGCATTTGATAGGAGTTGCACCCACACCGCCGCAGGAATAACGGGTTTCGGGTGTTAGTACTTCCTCTTGCAAACCAACAAGTGCGTCAACAAGTTTAAATGTTGATCCTGGTGGGTACTGGGCAAGCAGTGCTCTGTTGAACAAGGGTTTTAGCGTGTCGGTTGAAAGCATGTTGTAGTTTTTGCTGCGCACCCGACCTATCAAAAGGTTGGGATCGTAAGTAGGGCTGCTTATCATGGCAAGAATTTCGCCCGTTGACGGTTCGATGGCCACAATGCTTCCTCTTTTATTTTGCATCAGCAGTTCGCCGTAAGCCTGTAATTCCGCATCAATGGTAATGTAAAGATCGTTGCCGGGAATAGCCACCGTATCGTACTTACCCTCCATGTAGTTGCCTTTTTCGCGGTTGAAAACATCAACCATTTTTATTTTCAATCCCTTTTTACCCCTGATAACCTCTTCGTAGGATTTTTCGAGGCCGCTTTTTCCAATATAGTCGCCTTGTTTGTAGTAAGGATTGGCTTCTATTTCGGGCGGGCTCACTTCGCCAATATAGCCTAAGATGTGGCCTGCAATGGGCGAAGGGTATTTTCGCAGGGTACGTTGCTGCACATAAAATCCAGGAAACTTGAAAAGTTTCTCTTCGATATACCCATAATTTTCTTTTGAAATCTGTTCCTCGAATACCGAAGCCCGGTAAGAAGAATAATTTCGGGCACGGATCATTTTCTTTTTAAACTCATCCCTGGTAATTCCAATGAGGTGACAAAATTCAAGGGTGTCGATTTTGTGAACAAGCCGTGGGGTTACCATCAGATCGTAAGCTGTTTCGTTGTAAACCATCAGCTTCCGGTTGCGGTCGAACACCATTCCGCGGGCAGGGTACTGCGTCATGTAACGCAATACATTGTTGGCGGCCGAAAGCAGGTACTTGTCGTTGATCAGCTGAATGTAAAAAAGCCTGATTGTAAATACCATCCCGGTAAGGATAATTATTCCAATCATGACAACTTTCCTGTTTTCGTAGGCTTTTTTTCTGATCATTGCTTAGGCTTGAATCATCCAAAATTCATTGGCGCAAAAGTAACCGTTCCTGCAAAAATGGATTAAGTGGGAAAGACAATTATTTTACCTGGTTAAAACCCAGCCTGTCTTATTGGTTTTTAACCAAAATGAGGGGCGTTTCAATTTCATTGCTCTTGTTGCCGGCGCGGTCGAAAATCCATGCCCTGAACATGACGGTATCCCAGGTTTTTGAGGAAGTGGCATTGCGTAATGGCGAGATGGTGTCTTCAATCTGGCCTTTCAACCACCCTTTGTAATTATCAGGAGCCAGATTTGGGATGCGTACATTGAAATTTATGGGTTCAGATTGGCCGGTGACGGGGTTGTAGCGGGTTCCTTCTTCGAGCAGGCCATTGTTCATCACGAAATATTTTACAAAAAAATTGGTGGAAGTGTCGTAATCGGCAAGGCCCAGGTCGCCATCGCCATCCGTAAACGAAAGTATCATAATGCCCATGGTGTCGATTCCGGCATAAGTGCGTAAATTTGTAAAACTTTCGAAAGTAAGTTGCGGGACCACAGGGTAATTCTCACTTTCTTTACATGAAAAGAAAAACAGAATTCCAACAAGAAATAAAATGTTGATGTTAAGCGCTATTTTGGTAAAACTGTATTTCATCAATTTTAATTATTAAAACATGAATCTGAAAAACCTCGAAAGACGTATTTTAGAGATCGATTCTGACGATACATTCAACGAAACAGCCCTCGAAATATTTCGTTTTCAGTGCCTGAACAACAACATTTACCGGCAGTTTATCAGCCACCTCAGGGTTTCGCCCAACCGCATTGATCACCACACCGGCATTCCGTTTTTGCCCATTTCCTTTTTCAAAACTTCGGTGGTTCATCTATTTCCCGAAAGGGTAAAAAAATGCTTTCAAAGCAGCGGAACAACCGGTGAAAATGCAAGCCGGCATTATTTTATGGGTTTATCGCTGTACGAAAAAAGTTTCACGGCGGGATTCAGGTACTTTTTTGGTGATCCTGCCGGCTGGTGTTTTCTGGCTTTGCTGCCGTCGTACCTCGAACAAAGCGACTCATCCCTCATTTACATGGTGAAAGGGCTGATGAAGTTGTCGGGTTGTCCGGAAAACGGCTTTTACCTGAATAATTATGACGAATTGGCCAAAACCCTTGAAACCGTTGAAGCAGCCGGCAAAAAGACCATGCTACTGGGGGTTTCGTTTGCCCTGCTCAATTTTGCCCGGCATTTTGAGCTTTCGCTGAAAAATGTTGTCATCGTTGAAACCGGCGGCATGAAAGGACGGCAAAAAGAAATTGTGCGCGAAGAGCTGCACCAGGAGTTGTGCGAAAAGTTTGGCGTTGACAAAATTTGTTCGGAATATGGAATGACTGAATTGTTTTCGCAGGCATGGTCGAAAGGAGCAGGAATTTTTGAAACCCCGCTCTGGATGCGGGTTCTGATACGCGACACCAACGATCCGCTGAGCCTCATACCAACCGGTAAAAGCGGAGGAATCAACATTATCGACCTGGCCAATTTGTACTCGTGCAGTTTTGTGGCTACCCAGGATTTGGGTAAATCGATCGACCAAAATCATTTTGAGGTGTTGGGTCGCTTCGACAATGCTGATATCCGCGGTTGTAATTTGCTGGTTTTCTGATTAATTATTGCCACCTCCTTTCATTTTCAATTTCATTGCCTACTTTTGCAACTCAATATTTAAATGATTATGACAAACCCGGACACGCCCCGAACTCCCGGAAAGGGACAAAAAAAGCATGGTGATTTTGCGAAGTTTATTAAGAAAAAGACTTCATCCTCCCGTTCTTTAAAGACTTCAAAGCTCATAAGTAAGAAATTCAGCGAGGAAGAGAATGAAGAAAAGCCATTTTCGAAATCCAGGCCTGACACCAGAAAAAAAGCTCCGGCTGTGTTGAAAAAAAGACGGCCGAAAGCCAGTACATCAGTTACTGACGATGGTTTGATCCGCCTTAACCGCTACATTGCCAATTCCGGGATCTGCTCGCGCCGCGAAGCCGATAAGCTCATCGAAACGGGCGTTGTGTCGGTAAATGGTAAAATTGTTACAGAACTTGGCACCAAAGTTACAATGACCGATAAGGTGCAGATTGGCGAACAAACTTTAACCACCGAAAAGCCGAAATACGTTTTGCTGAACAAGCCCAGGGGCTACATAACCACTACCGATGATCCGCAGGACCGGAAAACCGTTATGCTGTTGGTGCAAAAAGCCGGAAAAGAGCGTATTTATCCTGTAGGAAGGCTGGATAGAAATACTTCGGGTTTGCTTTTGTTTACCAACGATGGAGAACTTGCCAAAAAACTCAGCCATCCCAGTCACCAGATCCGGAAAGTTTATCACGTGGAGCTGGATCAGCCTTTACACCGCGAAGATTTTGAAAAAATTGTAAAAGGAATTGAACTTGAAGATGGTTTCATTAAACCTGATGCAATTGATTTTACAGGAGCAGGCAACGACCGCAAAGACATTGGCATTGAACTGCATTCAGGAAAAAACCGCGTGGTCAGACGCATTTTCGAGACGCTGGGCTACAAAGTCGTAAAACTCGACCGTGTTGTGTATGCCGGCCTGACTAAAAAAGACCTGCCCCGCGGCAAATGGCGTTTCCTGACACAAAAGGAAGTGAGCTTTCTGAAAATGCTTTAAAACAAAAAACCCAACAACTTACCTTGAAATTGTTGGGTTTTTTGTTTGCAGTTTTTATTGAAAAGTTATTTCATAAAAATAATTTTCTGTGTACTGATTTGCTGATTACCGGTAAGTTTTAGCAGGTAAATCCCGTTGTTAACCGGATGATTGTTTTCGGAAGTTCCGTTCCATGAAAGGTAATAGTCGCCTGTTTTCAAACTGGCCGACATAAGGTTGCGCACAAGCCGTCCGGCATGATCATACACCGAAACCTGATAATATCCTGGTTCGTCAATCCTGAACGAAATATTGGTCAATCCCTGGGTGGGATTTGGATAAACCAAAAAGTTGTGGTCATCAGCTATTTCCCCGATGCCAACTGTAGGATCGAAAGTTACGGTTTCGGAGGGATCAGATTCGTGACCGGCTCTGTCAACAGTGGTAACATAAAGTTGTGCAACTGCCGGCGGTATCGAAATGTAGAAAATCTGGGTTCCTGTGGTTTCATCCAACAGCTGAAATCCGGCGCCTGTGTTTACCCAAACATTAAAATGGCCGAAATCGTTGATGGGAGGTTGTGACCATTCAAGGTTTCCAATTATCACACCAGCATAATTCACAGTTTGAATGGTAACATTGTCAGGGGGTGGAGGAACCTCGTCTTCAGCTCCAAAAGTGATGTCTCCGTATCCGGCAGGTTCAAAAATCTGCTGGTTGAGTGTTGGCCAGTAGCCGTCGAAATTGGACGGATCGTCCAGCGTAAAAGTGAACAAACCGCTTTGGTTTTGTTCGTTGGGCGAAATCTTCCAAACCTGGTCGTCGCCCATCGGAACCATAAATTCGTAAACAATATGGCCGGTTGCATTTGAAACGGCAACCTGTGGATTTGAAATTTCAACCACAGTACCCACACCACCGGTGTTATAAATCGGACGGTAACGCAAAAGATTTCCTGAAGCATAGTAAACTGCCCAGTAGTTACCTTCCGAATCATCGCCCGTTGGAGGATAAGTACCATCATTATTATCGTCGATGTATAGGGCAACCTCATCGTGATCTTCGAGAGTCACATCATTCTGGTTGTCGCAGGCTACGTACAATTCAGTCATATCCTGATTTACCTTGTAATACATCGTCACGCTCCCGACAGGGTTGGGCAGGTTGTCGTAAATGCCTAAAAAGTCGGAGGCATCCATCATAAAAGCGTCGTCCCATTCGCCGGGCGAAATGGCGCCATCGATGGTGGGCGCAGAACCAACATAAACGCTGATGTTGTTGATTACAAAACCACTTGCCACCCAGCCTTCTTCAACGTTTGAATAGGGGCTTTCAACACCCGTACTAATGATGTTGGTAACCGCATAATAATAGGTTTTTAAAGGCAATGCAGTTTCATCGGAAAAGGTGAAAACCCCGCTGCCAACGCTTGCCAGTGGTGTTTCGGAGAATAGTGCCTCGGGGATGGTTTTTCTGTAAATGTTGAAGCCGGTACTGGTTTCATCGCATGCCCATTCGAGGTTCACTGTAGCGGCAGCGCCATGCGTTACGCTGTAGAGGTTAGGTGGATTACCGGTTTCCTCAACCTGGATATTTAAGGTAGTCGTTTGCCCGTCAATCACTGCAACCCCATTGGTTGGCACAGGGTAATAACCTACTTTGGATGTCGAGACTGTGTAAGTACCTGCTGGCACGTATTTAATCTGATAAAACCCGTCAGCGCCTGTGTAGGCATAATAATCATCAAGGCCTTCAACGGTAACTTTCAGGTTTTCAACAGGATTTCCACTCATATTGGTTACCTGGCCAGAAACAATTCCACCTCCTGGGTTTGAGCTTACGTTGTAAAGAACCCCACCGCTGCCAAATTCCCGTGCATGAACGGCCTTGCCTGATAAACTGCATAAAGTACCGTCGGGTGAAATATCCACTGTATTGATTGAACCTGGGGTATTGATTGAAAAAATCGGTGTGCTGCTTTCCTTCCGGAAAAGATAAAAATCAGGTTTGGCATGGTTCAAAGGCCCCCAACCCACGGCAGCTATCAGCGATCCGTCGGCTGAAAGGTCGATGGCACTAATTTCGTCGCCACAACCCGAAAACACCCACAATGGCTCGTTTGAATAAGTGTTGAAGGTATAAATTTCGCCATCGTAACCATTGGTCAGAAACACCAGGGTGCCGATGGCAACTGTTGAACCGTCGTCTGAAATGCCCATTCCGACAACCCAGGCAGAGGTTCCGCCGCCACCAACCTTGTAATTCCATTTCTCGAAATAGGTGCCGGTTTCTTCATCAAATTCATGCAGGTAGGCATAACCGCTGTAATCGCCATTGATGATGAATTTTCCATCGTAACTGAGCGCCGGCGGCGACTGATTTTTATACAAGGCATCGTAAATAACCTCACCGTCGCTGCTGTTGATTACCCACATTTTGTTGTAACCGGTGTATTGGCAAAAAGCAAGTTTCGAACAGTCGCCCGATGCGGCAAAGGCAGTTCCTGAACCGGCAAACGATGTTTGCCAAACCGGGTCGTTTACCCCAACTGTGTAAGCCGAGACAAAGCTTTTGTCCAATCCTTCGGGCATATTTTCGACCACATAAACGGTGGTTCCATCCGGTGAGAGCTTAACCCCGCTGATGGTGGCATTTGTTACCTTTTCCCAAATGAGACTTTGGGTTGCTGTTGCAAATACCTGAATGCTGGCGCCCTGCCCAATTGCCAGAAAAGTACCGTCATTCGTCATGTCTATCGGGAATTCCCAATCGGAGGTTACAGGTGATTCCCAAACGGGTGTCGATGAATTTTGATACAACGAAACCCTCACATTATTGAGCCACCACGAGTTGAAGGTGTATCCGGCAGATGATGATACCTTGATTTTTGATCCGATAGAAACCGGATCGGTGTATTGCCAGTTTACCGACACATCGCGCGATGTTCCTCCTGTCGAAAAGTTCCCGTTCGGGTGTGGAATTTCACTTGAAATTCCGCTGATGACCGACACTCCGGCATCCGGGTCGGTTGTGGTTTTGGTAGTGATTACAGCATTTTGCCCAAAAAGGACAACATTGAACAACACTGCAAGAATGAATGAAGAAACCCTTTTCATCTTTTACTATGTTTTTGGTTTTTGTATTGAGTGAATTAAAGTTTTACAATTTTTTGTACGTATGTTTTTTTATCGCCATTAACTTTTACAAAATAAACCCCGGAAGTCAGACGGGTACCATCAAAAGTCATTTTGGCCTGTGATGGTGTCATGATTCCGCTGGAAATGACATTTCCCAGGTTGTCAAACATCTCAAAACTAACAACACCCGGATTTTCAGCCATGAATTCAAAAGTAATTTCAGTAACAAAAGGATTTGGCGAGATTTTCACGGAGATGTTTTCCGGGGAGCAATTATTGTTTATGGCTGTAATTACCGGGCCCAGGGTTCCGTCGGGCTGAATATTCTGCGCGTAAATGTCGCGGTCGGCGCCTCTTTCATCGCCCCATGCAACAACCCACTGACCCCAGAAATAGCCGCTCATGGCCCTATGATATTTTGCGCTTTCGATGGTGCAGAGGTCAACAAACTGGCCGGGCCACACATACTCGCCGGCGCTGTTGAGCATTACAGCCTGTACATTTCCACCTATTGAGCCGTAGTTAACAGCTTCATACACGCAAATTGCCTTGTCGCTGAATCCGCTGGCAGCTGGCAAACTGATGTCGTTGTCCGAAAGGGGTATCAGGGTTTTTCCGGCATCTGTCCATTGGCGGTTTCCCGTCAGGTCGAGTTTTTGGGCATACAGGCCACGCTGGTTTTGGTTCAGGTCCTGTTCGCTGAAATAGGCTATGATTTCCTGGGTTTGAGGCAGGAAAGCAACGGTTGGGTACATGTGATTTCTTTCAGTAGCCGTTGATAGCAACGTGTTGGCAGGCATTGTCATATTTCCGTCAGCATCCATGTGTTGAATGTACGAATGAAAATGGGTTCCCATATCGTTGCGGTACCAGGTGAAGATGAGGCCGCCAGCATCGTCATGGCAAAAATCGAGTGAAACTACAATACTTGAAGGAACCGGAGCATACACCACAGCATCAGCCGGCCAAAGCGGCGCGCCGTTTTCATCTAACAACTGCACACATAAACTGCGGTTGGGTGCATAAAAGGGGCCGGTTTGCTTGTGCCAGAGCAGGTAAACCTGGTCGCCGGCTGCAGGTACCAGAAATGGCGAAGTATAGTTTGCACTGGTTGAATTGAAAATAACTCCTGTTCCCCATAACAACTGGCCATCAGCAGAAACTTTCTGCAGATGAACTTCCGATGATGAGCCTTCGCTCTGCCAGGCAAAGACAGCGTTTCCGGCTGCAGTGCCGCACACTTTTGGGCTGGGTTCAAAATTTGGACTTCCCGACAGGGTAGCTCCATCTTCGCCCCACATCATTTCGCCGGCAGGCGATATCCGGTAACCGTAAGGGTTCAGAATTCCTGAACGAATATCTGAAAAAACAAGCAGTGCATGATCGGTTGCATCAACCGACATGTCCCAATCGGTAATCCAGCTATCCTGTGTGTTGTCGCTGATGAGCATTCCACCAGGTTCCCAAAGGGCAGTCCCGTCTTTGTCGAGCCGCTGTAAACGGACATTATAATTCCCCGATTCAACTGAAAACCAGGCAATGTACACCGATCCGTCGCTGCAGGCAGCTACCTTGGGAAGCGCTTGCTCGCCGGGGGCGGTTGAAAGTGGTGTGTTTTGTGAGGGGTCGGATGACCATTGTGATTTGCTTTGTAAACCTAAAAGCAAATTCAGAACAATGAAGAGCATTACTTTTTTCATTTTCGGTCTAAATTTATTGGTTTAATAACTTTAAAAATCTGAGCCGAAAATTACTGAAATTTTCCCGAATGCCGGTTCGATAAATCAACTTTTCTTTCGTTGCTTCTTTCAAATTGCTGTTTGTGTGCAATTTCCAACAAGAAACACAAAGATGCCGACAATGGCATTTTTATAAATAAGGGAAGATATTTTGATGCAGCATCAAAACATAAGGTCATGCTGATGCAATACCGCATCTTCAGGATGTTGCAGAGGTGTATGCTTTTTCTAACCGTAATTGATTTTTACCGGAGACCACCTTAGATTATGTTGCCCGGGGCTTTTTTTCTGTATTAAATTTTGCGGTTGCTTTTTTTCCTGCTATCAGCATCCACCAACTCAGGCGTTTTCTTTTTGTTGAAAATAATTATCAATCCTGCAATGATAAAAGGGATACTAAGCAACTGCCCCATATTCAGCGCCATGCTATTCTCAAATGAAACCTGAGGTTCTTTAACAAATTCGATGAGAAAACGTACTCCGAAAAGTAAAATCAAGAATAGGCCGAAAATAAACCCCGGTTTGGGGTTTCCCTTGTTTTTCCAATAAATCCGGTGTAGCAGGAAAAATATGGCTAAGTAGCTCAGTCCTTCGTAAATTTGGGTTGGATGATGGGGTAAATTGTCGCTGTTGCTGTCGTGCTGAAATACAAAACCCCACGGCAGGCTGGTAACATTCCCATAAATTTCGGAATTCATCAGATTGCCCATCCTGATAAAAAATCCACCCAAAGCAACCACAATTACCACCCGGTCGAGGGTCCAATAGTAGGTTTTTCCGGCGCTTTTCGAAAACATCCACAAACCGGCAAGAATCCCGATGGCTGCCCCGTGCGAAGCAAGCCCGCCATTCCAGATTTTAATGATATCAAAAGGATTAGCAAGATAATAATCGGGTTCGTAAAAGAAAACATGCCCCAACCGCGCACCAATTACGGTAGCAATTACGGTGTAGGTAGCCAGCTGATCGAGCAGTTTTACAGGAAGTTTCTCGTGATTGAAAACCCTTGTAAGAACCAGGTAACCAGCAACAAATGCCATTGCAAACAAGAGTCCGTACCACCTGACAGGCAGCCAGGTTCCGGGAAATATTTCAGGACTTACATTCCAGTTTATAAAGTTGATAATCATTTTTTATCGAAATTTTGGCAAAGATACTTTTTTTGGTTATCAGCCGCCCGACCTAACGGGATTGTGATTTTTCAGTCCTCCGAGATTTTTACGGGCAGGATAAAATAATATTTACTTTTAGCGAGGTTATTATTTTTGCTAAAACAAAATCTTAGTTTTCATGCTTTTGTATCAGATTGGATTAACCCTGTTGCCCGGTGTGGGCGATGTTCTTGGAAAAAAACTGGTGGCTTACTGCGGTGGTGTTGAAGAGGTTTTCAGGCAAAGCCGCAAGTCGCTCGAAAAAATCCCCGGTATCGGGGTAAAACTTGTTGATTCGATAGTCAATCAAAAGGTGCTGTTCAGGGCAGAGGAAGAAATCAGGTTTATCGAAAAATACAACATCACACCTCTTTTTTATCTTGACAAAAAGTATCCGGCACGGCTTAAAAACTGTGATGATGGACCCATAATGTTGTTCTTCAAAGGAAATGCCGACATGAATGTAGCCAGGGTTGTGAGCATGGTAGGTACCCGGAAAGCCACTGATTATGGCAAAAGTGTTTGTGAAAAGATTATTGAGGATTTAAAGGCCTACGGCATTCTGGTCATCAGTGGGTTGGCCTATGGCATCGACACATGTGCCCACCGCGCAGCACTTGAACAAAATTTGATGACCGTTGCCGTTTTGGGGCATGGGTTGGACATGATTTATCCCTATCTCAACCGTCATCTGGCCGAAAAAATGGTTGACCAGGGAGGCCTGCTCACCGAATTTATGAGCAAAACCAAACCCGACCGCGAGAATTTTCCACGGCGAAACCGCATCATTGCCGGGCTGGCCGATGCAACCATTGTTATTGAAGCTGCAAAAACCGGTGGAGCACTCATAACAGCCGAAATTGCCAACTCTTACAGCCGTGATGTTTTCAGCGTTCCCGGACGTATTGGCGACCCCTGGTCTGAAGGTTGCAACAGCCTGATTAAAACCAACAAAGCCGCCCTTGTACAGCGTGCTGCTGATGTTGCCTACATCATGGGTTGGGAAAAACAAGGCGTAGCTCAACCCCGCCAGCGTGAACTTTTTGTTGAACTTACGGATGATGAAAGTAAAATAGTTGCTGTACTACGCCAGCAGGAAAGTACAGGAATTGATTTGGTTTACCTGAACTCTGGCCTTCCGGCAAGCAAAGTGGCAGCTACCCTGCTCAACCTCGAATTCAGGGGTTTGGTTCGGGCTTTGCCCGGAAAAATGTACAAGCTGGAGATGTAAACGGTGAGCTCAGAACTGGATTTGTGGCTATTTCAAAACAACCTGATCGGTTGAAACCGGAGTCCATAATTGAAAAACACCCTATTATTGCTTTTTTACCTGGTTAGGTTTTAAGGCCTTCGTTCAACAATTAAACTAAATTTGCCCTTCATGGGTTAATAACCGTTCAGCAAATGAAAATACTTAATAGAATAAGTTTGATCGTTGTAGTTTTTTCATGTTTTGGCGCCTTTGAAGTAGCTGCTCAGAAAACCGACAGTCTTTTCAACCTTTTACCTGACGCCAAAGAAAACAAACTGGCTGATGTTCTAAACCAGTTATCGTGGGAACTGAAATATGCTGACATCGAAAAAGCCTTTGCCTTTGCCGATTCAGCACTAAAAATTTCTACAGAAATAGGGTACAACGAAGGCCTGGCCTTTGCTTACAGAAATCTTGGCACATTGTACTATCTTACCGGCAATTTCGAAAAATCAAAAGATAATATTATCAAAGCCGTTGAAATTGCCGATAAGTACAGTTACGATTTTCAAAAAGCCAAGGCACTTAACATTCTGGCAATTAACCACAGAGACACAAAAAATTACGAAGATGCGCTGATCGCTTTTAATCAGGCGCTCGATATTTTTAAAAAACTTGATATCAGGGATGAAGTTAACGGCATAAAACACAACATTGCCTTTTTGTACGACATGATGGATGAGTACGCGCTTTCACTTGAAATTTACCTTGATGTCCTGAGATCGGAAACCGATGCCGGCAATGTTAGCGGAATTGCGCGGACGGCAAGTAATCTGGGTTATGTCTATCACAATTTTGACAGCACTCAAAAAGCAGTGTTTTACTTCAATCTTAGCCTGGAAAAAAGCCGTGAGATCAACAACAAAAATTTTGAGGCCTCGGCGCTGCATGGCCTGACTTCAGTTTTCATTGAAAATTTTGAGACAGCCAAAGCCAGGGAATGTATTTACCAGGCGATGAAAATTAACCGTGAGTTGTCAAATATAATCTGGCTTGCAAATAACCATTTTCATCTCGGATCAATATTGAAACTTGAGGGAGATTTTGATGGCGCCATAGCTTCCTTTGATTCAGCTATTTACTATTATGATAAAATCGGAATCAGGGATAAAATATTTGATGCTTTAACGGTAAAAGCCGATTTGTATTTTTTTCAGGGGAAATATCCTCAGGCTGAAGAATCGATGGTGATAGCCTTAAAATACTATGATGAAAATGAGCTGAATTCATCACAAGAGGGCTCATCTTTGCTTTATTACAAAATCCTTAAAGAGCAGAATAAACTTGAACCTGCCATTTATTGGTACGAAAAATACAATGAAATCATCACCAAAGAGCAGCAACTTGAAAAGGAAAAAGCTGTACTAAAAGTTGAAACGCTGAACCGGGTTAATGAGATAAAAAGGCAAAATGAACACCTCAGGAATGAAAACGAACTCAAGCAAAAAATCATCCATGCCCAATGGATCATTTTCCTGATTTCGATCATTTTCTTCATCTTCCTTGCCGCAATTATTTATCTGCTCGTTAAAAGCCGGGGTAAAATAAAATTCATAAACAGGAGCCTTGCACAAAAGAATGAAGAAATTGAAACAAAATCGAAACAATTGGCCGAGGCTAATGCCATGAAAGACAAGTTTTTTTCTATCATTGCCCACGACTTGCGAAATCCATTCAATGCATTGTTAGGGCTTTCGGAATTGATTGTTGAGGAAGCAAGGACTAAAAACTATGCTGACATTTACGAATTTGCCCAGCGACTTTCAGAAACCTCACAGTCAACCTTCGATCTGCTCGGAAATCTGTTGGAGTGGAGCCGCTCACAACAAGGTGCAATTCAACTCAATTTGAGAGAAATAAATTTGTTGGAAATATCAAGGAATGTGGCCGGTTTGTTAAGCGGTAATATCAGTCAAAAACAAATAAACATCGGGTTTGACATTAACCCGCTTCTTTCACTACGAACCGATGAAAGACTTTTGCACGTTGTTTTGCGCAACATAATTGGAAATGCTGTAAAATTTACCCACCGGCAGGGGAAGATTACCATAAGTTCAGTTAAAGAGAATGGTTTTGTAACAATCAGCATCGCTGATAATGGGGTAGGCATGGATCAGAAAACGGTCAGTCGGCTTTTCAGAATCGATCAGCACGTTTCAACACCCGGCACCGATGACGAAAAAGGTTCAGGCCTGGGATTGATTCTATGTCATGAATTTGTGGCAAAATTAGGTGGCAAAATTTGGGCTGAAAGCGAAGAGCAAAAAGGCACTAAGTTTCATATTCGGTTGCCGGCAGCCTGATTGTCAGCTGCCAAAGAAAACCGCAGCCCTGGAAAATGAAATTGCACATGGCTGCGGAAAGGTTTTTTGCCGAAAAAATTACGAAACCCTCTGTTCCAGAATCTCTTTAACCTTTTCAAGGGTTACCAGTTTCTTTTCACCCAGGGCTGTAAAACCATTGTCTTTCAAATTGTTAATCACCTTTTCCACTACAGATTCCTCGGCCTGAAAGTCACAAAATTTGGTTGGCATACCCAGTTTTTTGAAAAACATTTCTGTTTTGGCTATGGCTTTATCTGTTTTCTCTGAATCCGTTCCTTCGGCGATTCCCCAAACCCTTTCGGCAAACTGTACCAGTTTTTCCTTTTTGGTGAACGCCATCACTTTCATCATTCCCGGCCAAACGATGGCAAGCGTGCGGGCGTGATCGGTGTTGTAAAGCACCGTAATTTCGTGACCAATGCTGTGCGTAGCCCAATCCACCGGCACTCCGGCAGAGATAATTCCATTAAGCGCGATTGTAGCAGCCCACATGATGTTTCTGGCAGCATCCATGTCATCATTGTAGGCAAAATATTTTGGACCTTCCTCAATCAAAACTTTCAACACCGATTCGGCAAAATAATCCTGAATGGGGCTATTAACCGGATAGGTCATGTATTGTTCGGTAACGTGAACAAATGCATCCACAATTCCATTGGCGCGCTGACGGGTTGACAGTGATTTTGTAACCGCTGGATCGAGCACCGAAAACCTGGGGTAGCAAAGCGGGCTTCCAAATGCAAGTTTTTTTTGTATTTCCTTACGGGAAATAACCGCAAAACCATTCATTTCGGAACCTGTGGCGGGTAGTGTCAACACCGATCCAAGCGGAACTGCTTTCGCAATCGGAGCCTGCCGGGACAAAATGTCCCAGGGTTCACCATCGAAATGGGTGGCAGCAGCAATAAACTTTGAGCCATCGAGCACCGATCCGCCACCAACGGCAAGGATAAAACCAATGCCCTCGCTGCGGCAAATCTCAACCGCATTCATTAGCGTTGAATACTGTGGATTGGGCTCAATTCCGCCAAATTCGGTTACCGAATGGTTAATCAGGGCTTTTTTAACCTGATCGTAAATGCCGTTTTTTTTGATGGAGCCACCACCATAAGTCATTAAAACTTTAGCGTCCTGCGGAATTTCCTTTGAAATTGCAGGGATTGTGTTTTCACCAAATATGATTTTTACAGGATTATAAAATGTGAAGTTGTTCATGATTTAAATTTTATGGATGAATACTAATTAATTCGACAACATTGATAATGGTTGAGCCGGCAGGGATCATGTTCATGTAGTTTTTGTCGCCGTAGGCCAGGTGAGGCGGGATGTAGAACTCAAAGATGGCGCCTGGTTTCATCAGCTGAATCCCTTCTGAAAGGCCTTTTACCAGCTTGTTAAGCCGCACACCCACAGGGCCTGTGTCGTAGGACATGTCGAAGGTGGTGCGGTTGATGTACATTGCCCGAAAATGAATGGTAACACTGTCGGCAGATTTCGGAAAATCACCACTTCCTATCTTTATTATTTTGTACTGCAAACCGTCGGGGAGCACCTCCACATCATTGTTTTTGCGGTTTTGCTCCATGAATTGCCTGCCCTCTTCCTTGGTTTTTGCAAGATTGCTTAAAAACTGTTCCTGTTCCCGTTTCTCAATGACATTTTGAAAAGAATCGACCAAAGCGGCCTGCACTGAATCGTCGAAAATACTTTTCCGGTTTGCCAGTGCATCGGCCAATCCTTTGTAAACCATCACAGGATTGGCGTTTATTCCCTGGTTACGGATTCCCTCACCGTGGTCGTAACCAATGATATAGCTGATGCTATCCATGCCGTTTTCGGGTTTCAGTCTGTGGGTCTGTTCAATGTCGTGGCGACACGAGTTTCCAAGTATCAGCATTAAACCAATGATAAAAAGGTGTCTTGTTTTCATAAAAATTCATGTATGATAAACCCTGACAGGTTATGCATCTGTCAGGGTTTAGTCCAGTTTTGTCAAATCAGAATAACAATATCTATTTTAAATTGTTCCGATAAATTCTGTTCGATTTCATTCGCTTGATTCTGATTTTGAGTTTGTGTGCGATGAGGTACATGGCTGGAACGAAAATCAGGGTAAGGAATGTGGCAAAACTCAAACCAAAAATAATCGTCCACGACAGTGGGCCCCAAAACATCACATTGTCGCCACCAAAATGAAGTTGCGGGTCAAGTTCAGTAAAAGTGGTTACAAAATTCAGGGTCATTCCAATGGCCAACGGAACCAATCCCAGCATGGTGGCGGTTGCAGTTAAAATTACCGGGGTCGTTCTTGTTTTGCCGGCCTGTATGAT
>CALFEP010000144.1 GCA_937950125.1 uncultured Bacteroidota bacterium | reverse complement strand
GCTATGAACATAAAGCCATTGCTGTGAGCCTGAACATTTCGCAACATACTGTTGACACCCACCGGAAAAACATTCTGCGCAAACTCGATCTTCACAGCATTGGCGCTTTATCCTGCTTTGCTGCCGAGATGGGTCTTGTATGACGAAAATACCGTTTATGGTGTATTGTGCAGCATATTTTATGAAAATAGTATTGCCTGAAATTAAAAGGAATAGTTCAAATAAAAAAGTGGAGCCCAGTAACCATTTAAAAAACAGGAGGAAGCCGAAAATCCTTTGAAGAGTAGGCAAATTAAAAAGTAAATTCCATGAAAAAGATTTTAATTATAGGCGCAATTTGTCTGGTTTGTTTTAATCCTGTTTTCAGCCAATCTAAAAAAGCTTGGGAGAAAGCTCAATCTTTAAATTCAATTAGTGCTTACCAAGATTATTTGAGTAAATACCCGGATGGAAAATTCACTGAATTAGCAATACAGCAAATAACAAGATTGCAGGAGGAAGAAGTAAAAAAGAAAGAAGAGGAATCAAGAAGAAAGATGATAAATGATTCTACTATCTCAAAAGTGGATAGGATGTACTATCAGAATGGGCAGACTTACTCATTGGTAGAATTAAAACCAATCTTGACAAATAATCCTGCTTCAGCTGCATTATACGCAAAATACAGATCAAAATCAGGAGTTGGCAGAGCGTTTCTGATTACGGGCTTATTCGGAGTCGCTTTTGGAGCAATTATTGAGCTTACATCTTCCAGTAAAAAAGCGAAGGATATAAATAATGGAGAAGTGAAAGAAGGCTACCCAAGCGGCATGAAACTAATATTGGCTGGTTCTGTGTGCGAAATCATTGCAATTCCTTTTCTTAGTAATGCAAAAAAGAAATTAGAACGATCCATTCAGGCATATAATGCAAGTTTTAATAAAACAAGTTACGATCATTTGAAACTTAATTTTACTATAAATTCCGAAGGGATCGGAATAAGGATGAATTTTTAAGTTTTTCATTTTAATAAGGCAATTTATCAATCGTAGCGTTGAAATATAATGGAAATGTTGTTCTTAGGTATCACTACTTCCAGAGGTATAATTAAATTGATTCATCAAAGTATCATTGTTAGTAGGTCAAAGGTTTATCCAAATGATTCGGCTGGTGATCAAAGAATTAGAGATGCCAAAAAAAATCATACAAGACTTGAAAACAGAAAGGGGTTTTTAAATGAAAGTTAGTTTAAAATGTGAGAATTGCTTCGAAAAATACCAACTCGGTAAAGACGCTATGTGCTTAACATCTGAAGAGATGAAAGGAATGATGGGCGCTGTAATTGGACAATTTCCAACGTTTTTATTGGTGTCTCATTCAAAAAAATCAGCAACGCAAGAATCGCTGGCTTCTGACGAAGCAACAATAATGCGACTTGGACCAACAAGAGGATGGCAATGTGATAAATGTAAGTTTGTTAACAGATGGAATCCTGTTTATAGCAATCACATTAAAACAGAAAAGAAGACATGGTGGCGCTTTTATGGTTTGTTTGATTAAATTGAAAAAATCAGAGCCATTCAGTCTCACGGGAAAAAGAATGGTTAAGTTCCGGAAAGATTGGTTGCCTTAAATGGAAATTTTAACATTCTAAATGATAAATTGGCAAGTCATCAGTGTTGTCGCCTAACCAGAATAGCTGTATCAAAATTCTCCCTTCCACCAAGAGCATCATTAAGTTGGTTCAGCGAAGTAGTATTATTGGCCGGGCAGCACGATGTGATCAACAATACATCGCTGCCCCCTTACAAGTACGTTTCAAATCCAGGGAAGCATGGAATAAAAGCCATAAAGAAAATGGAAGTAGTCCTGCTCCAATCCGACGCGAATTTATCCTTTGCAAACTAATGTTGAAATGTAGCCCCGGGTAACAATTTTGTTACTATTTTTGTGGGGTACTGTAAAAACATCAAATATGCCTACAGTGATCAGGATTTTTGGGATGCGTTTTTTCTTTTTTGCGAATGAACATTTACCAGTTCATATTCATGTTCAAAATGCTGACGGGCGTGCAAAATTTATTCTTTTGCCAAAAGTCAAACTATTGTCAAACAAAGGATTAAAACCATCAGACCTGAAATTGGCGGAAGCAATTATTGAAGAAAACATCACGATTTTAATAAATGCCTGGGAATAATTTTATGGAAAATAGCAGCGATTTGAAAATAGTGAAAGTATGGTTTGATGAAGAAAACATCAACATACAAACCAACGAAGGGACACAGAAAAGCCATCCACTGAGGTGGTTCGACAGACTTAGGAATGCTACTCCTGCAGAAAGGGAAATTTTTGAAATAGGACCAGGCGGTGATTCAATACATTGGCCTGATTTGGATGAGGATTTAAGTCTCGAAGGATTTTTTACTTACAACAAAGATGAAATTGAAAAGCAAAAAAATGAAGTTTCTCTTGTATTCAGCCAGTTTCCGACCTTGAACATAACCCGGTTTGCTGAAAAGGCCAAAATACACCGCAGCCTCCTGGCGAGCTATGTTTCTAATCAGAGGAAGCCTGGCAATAAAACCAAAAAGAAAATTGAAGAAACCCTGCATCAGCTTGGGAGGGAACTGCTTGAGGTTAAATTGTAATTTCAATTGTTTTTGATGGTGTTTCGTAATGCCTTTGTATTTACAATATGAAGAATTATCACATGATCATTCATGAACACTAAGCCGATCAGGTGCTGATAAAGGATGTTAATGAAATTATTGAAGCGACCAAAATCATGCATTCAACAATTGATGAATAACAAAAATTCTGGTTTTTTTAAATGATCAGGAATCTTTTTGACAAAACTGGAAGCCTTTCTTCCCGATATTTATCAGAATCAGTAAAAAAAGTAACTGATTTTGCCCATTCTCAGTTAAAAAGAAATCTTTCAAATAAACGTAAATCCTTGACAAGCACAAGCCTAATCAATTTTAATCTTCACGAAACCGATAAAATTTATCTTTGCTTTAAAAAATCAACCCTTTGGTTGATCATTCAAAAGCAATAATGTGTTCATAATAAATAAGTTATCTCGTAGCGGAGCCAACTATCATCGCTTACCGGTTGTGATTCTGGCGCTGGTATTTTTTTTGCTGGCGCCGGTGGTGTGCCAGGGTGACGGAGTTTCATCCAAAACGGCAAAATCGCTGGTTGCAAAAGGCGATCGGTGCTTCGATGACCTCGATTTCGAAAAAGCCGGAGAATACTACCAAAAAACCCTGGCTCTGATTCAAACAGATGGTTTATGGGTTGATGAAGCTGCTGTGAGAAACAAGTTCACCACGGTGTTGTGGAAAATTGATGAATTGGAACAATCATCAGCATCTGGTCATGAAAGCCTACAGTTCTGCCTGGATCATTTTGGCTGGAATCATGCGTTAACCGTTGATGCGCTGACCAACCTCGGCATCATTTCGCTGTTGAATCAGAATACCCTATCGCTGATGTACCTGGAGAAAGCCAGCATGATTGCCCAAAGGCTGTTTGGTGAGAAACATCCCACAGTGGCTACTGCGATGGAATGGATTGGGATGACGTACGATTCGTATGCCGACAGTGTAAATACCCGGAAATATCTTTACGGTTCATTGAAAATATGGTCGCAGCTTTACAGTTCCGATGATTACCATCTGGCGGGAATTTACCGGTTTATTGGCCTTTTCCACAACAGATGGGGGCGACTCGATTCATGCCATCTGTTTCTAAACAGGGCTTTATTGCTCAACGACTGTAAATACGGGATAAACAACATCATATCGGCAAATTGCCTAAACAATATTGCCAATTCTCATCTCGAATCAGGGAATTATGACACCATATTTTATCTGAGCAACCAGGCGCTGAAAAGATTGGACCAGACGCATGTTTACCAGCGTAAAATAAGGTCGATGGCCTTGTTCAATATGGCCGATGCTTCCGAAAAATCGGGGAACTTGCAGGCAGCGCTCGATTATGTTACAAAAGCCTTAACCTTGTATTATCCAAAATTATCCGGTTTGGGAGTATTGGCCAACCCTGATGTTCAAACCATTAAAATCTACCCTTATTCACAATTGTTTTTTACTTTTAAACGAAAAGTATTATATGTTCTCCTAAACTCTCAGGAATTAACCTTCAACAAATCAGACATTAAAGTTTCTTTAAATCAATTGGTTAACATCGAAACCACCATTCAGGATCAACTCCGCAGTCAGCTGTTTACCTTTGAGGACATCGTGGATTACGAATATATTAACAGCCTTAAGCTTTGGGATATGACCAGCAATAAGCTCGATAGCAGATTAAACCCGGAAGATACCTCCAATTTTTCTGAGGTAATAAATTTGTTTATTGGAAGCCAGAGAAGGATTGGATTTGGCCTCAATCAGAATTTCACAGATAACAATGAAAATCTGCCAGGTTCGCTTGCCGCACAGCAACATATTTTATCCGAAACAATAACTGATCTGCAGAGGAAACTAAATGCTCAGCAGAATGAATCCGACCGATTGTTGATAAAAGAGAATTTGCTTGAAAATAAGATACTTCTGAGTTTGCTTGGATATAAAGCAGGATTGATACAACAAAAGGTGCTTTCGTTACATCAAAAGCCGGAGTATTATTATTCCTCGATTATTCAGGCCTTAAAACCGAATCAGATTCTTTTCATGTTTACACAAACCGCACCCACATCCCAGCAGACGGAGGGTTTGTATGCTTTGGTATTAACTTCTGATAAGTTATTTGGGTTAACGAATTTGGAATTCTCATCATTTTTGAAAAATGTAAATGCTTTTAACCGTTTAATAACAGAAGGGAACAGTCAAAAACAACTGGATTCGAT
This sequence comes from uncultured Bacteroidota bacterium, assembly GCA_937950125.1. GTDB lineage: Bacteria > Bacteroidota > Bacteroidia > Bacteroidales > 4484-276 > CALFEP01. The sequence goes on along the minus strand of CALFEP010000144.1, from coordinate 33,699 downwards.
TGGTTATCAAATCTACAAGGCTCTATTCGAGCCTTATCAAAGACACCTTAAAGACAGGGAGGTCATTATCCTGCCGGCAGGTAAGCTTGAAAAAATTCCGATGGATATTTTAATGACTGAACCAACATTACAACAAAGATTTTTAGAAAAAAACCTTGTGTATAATATCATGTCGTTGGATGTTATTTTAGATAACAGAGAAATCCCAACCTTCGAAAGCAGTGAAAGCATTTTAGCCGTTGCCCCCACGTTCAACAAGGAGCGGAGCAGGGAACTTGCCTTGCTGACAAGCCGGGATGAACGCTTGATTGATTTGCCTTTTGCCCGCAAGGAGTGCGACCAGATAGCTGAAATATTTAAAACCAGTCTGTTTGAGGGCAATACCGCCGTTGAAAGCCGGTTTAAAAACCTTGCAGGAGCGTTTCCGATTTTACACATATCCACGCATGGAGTCAGCGATAACGGGGTTTGTCCCACAAAACTCGCTTTCAGCAGGAATGAACCCGACGAGGATGGATTTCTCGACTTTTACGAAATTCTTGATTTGAAATTGCATAATGAGCTGACGGTACTAAGTTCTTGCAAATCAGGTTTAACCGGAAAAACGGTTCCTGTGGGAAGCCTTAATCTGGGGTGGGCATTTGTACAGGCCGGATCGGAAAGCGTATTGGTTAGCCTGTGGGATGCCAACGATTATGTTTCGTCGGTTATCATGCCAATGTATTACAGGAATTTAAAAGAGGGCATGACCCGCCCGGAGGCATTAAGGCAGGCAAAAATCAAATTTATCGGCTCTGCCGACAACATGATGAAACATCCTTATTATTGGGCTGGATTCCAGTATTATGGCCCAAACGAACCAGTGATTATTCATAACGAAAACGGTGCAAACTGGTTTAAATACGGAATAACAGCAATTTTCATTTTGCTGATTTGTACTTCAGTTTATTATTTGTTTGCCAAAAGACAGACCTGAGAAATCGCGATTTTTAGAACCAACCCGACCAGTAAAAGCAATCCGGAAAAGCCACTTTCAGGTTGATTTCGGCATCAAAAATCCCATACACCGCCGAACCGCTCCCGCTCATTGAGGCATACAAAGCCCCGCTGTCGTAAAGTTGCTTTTTGATGGTTTCGATTTCAGGATATGATTTAAAAACATTATTTTCAAAATAATTTTTCAGCAAATCCTTCCATTTCTCAACTGGTAATTTGATGATTTCTTTAACTGAAATTTCAGGTTTTGCAGGAATTATGCTGGCATAAGCCAAGGAAGTGCTGACACTCTTTCCGGGCTTGACCAACACAAGAAAATATCCGGAAAGATTCAGGTCGATTTTTTCAAAATGATCGCCTTTTCCGCTGGCAAACACCGGATTGTTTTCGATGAAAAATGCACAGTCGCTGCCTAATTGACGGGCATAATCCTGCATTTTTTCAGGTCTCATTTTTAAATCAAAAACCTGATTAACCAACCTGATGGTAAAAGCCCCATCGGCAGAACCGCCGCCCAATCCGGCGCCCATCGGAATCACTTTGTGAAGATGAAATTTTATTTCCGGAAGGCGAAAATCGTTTTTCAACCTTTGCCAGGCCTTCATGCACAGGTTTGTTTCAACCTTTCCCGGAATTTCAAGTCCTGAAAATTTAAATTCTGTATCACCATCCGGGGAAGGGATAATTTCAAGCGCATCCCGCAAAGGGACGGGGTAAAATACCGTTTCGATGTTGTGAAACCCGTCAGTTCGCTTTTCGGTTACCGATAATCCGAGGTTGATTTTTGCGTTTGGAAATACCACCATTGTTCCATGATTTTGAAGGCAAAGTTAACAGAGAAATAATGCACAGACAGCTATCAGAAGACATAAAATCGATAATTTTGAGCGTTAAAACGACAGAAAAACTTTAAAGAAAAACCATAACCAATGCCAATTTTCAACTCCTTTTTATCGTGGTTGATGAAAAAGCGGATTCATCAGATTGATCTTTTCATCAAATATCCGCACGATGTTCAGTTTGAATGGTTTAAAAAACTGGTTGCAGCTGCCCGTACAACTGAATGGGGCATAAAATACGACTACGCCAGTATCAACGATTACGAAACTTTCAGAAACCGCGTCCCGGTAAGCGATTACAACGCTCTGAAGCCTTACATCGACAGGCTCAGAAATGGGGAACAAAACATCCTGTGGAATACCGACATTAAGTGGTTTGCCAAATCGTCGGGCACTTCGGGTGACAAAAGCAAATTTATTCCTGTGAGCAACGAAGCCTTAGAAGAATGTCATTTTAAAGGGGGAAAAGACATGCTTTCCATTTATTGCAACAACCATCCTGAAACCATGCTTTTCGACGGAAAAGGGCTTGTAATGGGCGGAAGCAGCACCATTACCGAGGTAAACAACGAGAGTTACTACACGGGGGATTTGTCGGCTATTCTGATGCAAAACCTGCCGTTGTGGGTGCAGATCAAGAAAACGCCAAGCCAGTCGATTGCCCTGATGGATGAGTGGGAAAGCAAGATTGAGAAAATGGCTGAAGTCACCATGGAACATGATGTGACCAGCATTGCGGGAGTCCCCTCGTGGACGTTGGTGTTGATTAAAAGGATTTTTGAAATTTCGGGCAAAGATAACCTGGCCGAAATCTGGCCGAACCTGGAGGTTTTTTTTCATGGCGGAGTGAATTTTAACCCGTACCGCGAGCAATTCAAACGCATGATACGGTCGGAAAAAATGACCTATATGGAAACCTACAACGCATCGGAAGGTTTTTTTGGAATACAGGACAGGACAGCCATCAACGATATGCTGCTGATGCTCGATTACGGCATTTTTTACGAGTTTATCCCTGCTGAAGAAACAAATCATGAGAATCCTCAAACACTCAGCCTCGATCAGGTTGAGGTTGATAAAAACTATGCTGTAGTCATTTCGACAAATGCCGGGCTTTGGCGCTACCTGATTGGCGACACGGTGACCTTTACTTCCGTAAATCCTTACAGGATAAGGATTACCGGGCGGACAAAGAACTTCATCAATGCTTTTGGCGAAGAACTGATCATTGACAATGCCGAAAAAGCCCTGGCCATTGCCTGCGAGAAATGCCACGCAATCGTTGCCGAATACACAGCGGCGCCCGTCTATTTCAACAACAACGAAAACGCGGCACACGAATGGCTGATTGAGTTTGATATTCCACCGCTGAACCTCGAAAAATTTACCGATAATTTTGACAATGCCCTGAAATCGCTCAACAGCGACTACGAAGCAAAACGATACAAAAACATGGTTCTGCACGAGCCGGTTATCCACGTTATGCCGGCAGGTACTTTTTATAACTGGCTTAAGATAAACAACAAACTTGGTGGTCAGAACAAGGTACCAAGGCTGTCGAACGACCGCAAAGTGGTGGATGAAATTCTGGAAATGATGGGGACAGGCTGATAATTTGTTGAAAAATAGTTTTGTATTAGTCAACCAAAAACCGGGAACTTTGCTACTTTAGCCGTCCTAATCACGTGTTTCAAACTTAACATTTACAACTATGCACATAGCCGTTGCCGGTAATATTGGTTCCGGGAAAACCACCCTTACCACCCTGCTTTCCAGGCATTTTAACTGGGAACCCCACTTCGAATCCGTTGATGATAACCCATACCTGCACAGTTTTTACGAAGACATGCGTCGCTGGTCGTTCAACCTGCAAATCTATTTTCTGAATAACCGTTTCCGGCAGATTGTAAAAATCAGGGAAAGCGGTAAAAATGTTATTCAGGACAGAACCATTTACGAGGACGCTTTCATTTTTGCTCCCAACCTGCACGAAATGAACCTGATGACTGCCCGTGACTTCGACAATTACCGCTCCCTGTTTGAACTGATGGTGAGCTTTATCAGGCCTCCCGATTTGCTTATTTACCTCAAGGCCAGCGTTCCCACACTTGTTTCACAAATTCAAAAGCGCGGAAGGGATTACGAAGAGAGCATTCGTCTCGATTACCTTAAAAGCCTGAACGAACGTTACGAAAACTGGATTGACAATTACACCGACGGTAAAAAACTGATTATCAATGTTGATAAGATAAATTTTGGCGAAAAACCTGAAGACCTGGGTTATGTGATCGATCGCATTAATGCAGAACTGCATGGGTTGTTTTAGGTAAAACACCCTTTTTCACGTTGCCTTCCAGTTAAACCTAAAAGTTATTTTTCGATTGTCATCTTTGTGCTGACAGCAACATAAATATCTGGTCGTTGGCAACTCATTCTGTTAAGTTTTTTTTATTTTTTATACAAATGAATCATGCTTTGTTAAGAAAATCAATTTGTCTTTACAAAGTCAATTCGTATTGCAAAGATTCTTTTACAATTGATTTGTTTTTCGAAACAAATCTTACTTGTAAATAAGGCTGAATATTTGGGATGATAAACGAAATTACCCTTTTCCTCCAAGCCACTCCTTAAAATCGGCCGAACGCTCGGTGCTGGATACAAACGACAAAGTCAGAGGTTTTTTCAGTTCCACATTTACCCTCGATTTAGAATAAGCGTACATATTTTCGATGGCTGCAAAACTGATAATGGCCGTGCGGTTGATCCTGAAAAACTGATCCGGATCGAGGGATTGTTCCAACCCGTCCAACCGTTCGTCGATGGGGTAGCGATCGTTGGTAAATGTGTGCAGGTAAACCGTTTTGTTTTCGGTGTAAAAACAGGCAATTTCTTCAATGCCAACTGCTTTCAGCTTTGAACCGAATTTCACCAGCAGGCGCTGAAGGTGTTTTTTTTGCTCACCTTTCAAAAGATCGACCAGTTTGCCGAGGTCAAAATCTGGGCTGGTTTTCTGAAACCCGGCCTGCTTGAATTTTTCGATGGCTTTTTTCAGTTCTTCCCGGTTGATGGGTTTCAACAGATAATCAACACTGTTTACCTTGAAAGCCTGTATGGCGTAATTATCAAAGGCGGTAGTAAAAATGACAGGAATTTTTACCTCAACCTGGCTGAAAATTTCAAAACTCAACCCATCAGCAAGCTGAATATCCATAAAAAGCAAATCGGGATGAGGATGGGTTGAAAGCCAGTTTACGGCCTCTTCCACCGAATCAATCGTCGCCAAAAGTGTTGTTTCAGGTTCAGTTTCCCGAATCAGGTTTGCCAGCCGCTTGGCCAAAGCCGGCTCGTCTTCAATAATCAGGTATTTCATCGTATTATTATGTTTAATGAATCTCGGATTTGATATCTAAAATGCAAATTAATTTTCTTTATGTACCCCGTCCACAAAGGGAGTGAAGAAAATCAATTTGCTTCCTTTAGGGTAGAGGTAAACAAATTGAATTTCTGAATGTTGGGCAAGTTTTGGGTATGACATACAACAATCAATTTATGTTTTTATCAGAGGCAAAATCACCGAAAACGTTTGGTTGGTTTCTTCAATTTTCAACGCCAGATCACCCATTAACTGGTATCGTCGCCTGATGGTTTTCAGGCCGAAGCCGGTTGATTCGCTTACTGCGGACTTTTTCTGCAGATTGTTCGACACGCACAAGCCTTCCGCGGTTGATTCGATAGTGATTTTCAGGGGTTTAATTTTTGATATGACGTTGTGTTTTATGGCATTTTCAACCAACAGTTGCAGCGTAAGCGGTGGAATAAGCGAGAGGTGGTGATTGTCGGCAATTTTCATCTCAACCGACATGTTTTCGCCATATCGTTTCTTTTGCAGAAAAATGTAATTCTCAATGATTTCGAGTTCTTCATCCAAAGTAATCAGGTCTTTATCCCTGAATTCGAGGATGTTTCTAAAAAACACCGAGAGTTTCTCCACGTATTCAACAGCCAGGTTTTTATCTTCCTCGATAATGCTGATCAAAGTACTGAAACTGTTGAACAAAAAGTGAGGATTCACCTGGCTTTTGAGCGTTTCAAACTGAAACATGATTGTTTCTTTTTTCAGTTCTTCGATTCGCCTGATCCGGTTTAACCTGATTTTTACCAAAAGGTAAACCAAGGCCGAAACCGCAGTAAAAATCAATACCCAAAACCACCACAATTGCCAGATTGGACGCGCAATTTTAAACGAATAAGAAATTTCTGATCCCTTCGAAAAATCATCGCTTTGCGAAGCCATCGCCCTGAAAGTGTAGCTTCCTCCCGGCAAATTTGAGTAATTGATAAGCCGGTCGCTTGTCAGGTCCCAGTCGAGGTCGTAGCCTTCCAGCATAACTTTGTAGCGCACATTGGCCGGATTGTGAAACCAAAGCCCGGTGTATGAAAAACTAAGATGGTTCTGGTCCCACGTGAATTTGTTTTTTACGGCAAATTCAACCGGTTCCAGGAAGACTTCCACCGAATTTAGAATGATGACGGGACGTGTGATGGTCTTTTTTTCAGGGGGTGAGTATCTGATCAGGCCGTTTCCGTTGCCAATCCAGATGCTTCCGTCCGACGAAGCCGCTGTTGAGTTAAACTCAGGTTTTATGGGCGAAATGCCCGATTCAGCCCGGTATTTCAGCAGGGTTTGGTTTTGTGTGTTGAAGATGTCGATGCCATTTTCATGAATGATGAGGAGATTGTCTTTTCTGTCGAAGACAATGGACGAAATGGTTGAGCCTGCGTCGAGCCTGGTTTGGAGCCGGATAAATTTTTCTCCGGCAAAATAATACAGCGAATTATCGTGGGTGGCGCACCACACAACACCCCGGCTGTCGGCGGTAATCGAGTAAATTTTATTGCTAAGCAATCCCTGATCTGCCCCAAAAGTTGTAAATTTTCCGTTGCTTAGCCGCGTTATTCCTTTGCCGTCGGTGGCAAACCAAACCTGCCCCTGTTTATCTGTGTAAACACAATAAATAAAGTTATTGCCAAGGCCTTCCGATTCATCGAAGTTTTCGAAAACCGGAAATTCGTCAGATGAACCATCGCTGAGTTTGCACCGTGAAGCCCCGCCCAGCGTGGCGAACCAGATTTCCTGGCCGATGGATGAAATGGATAAAATGTTGTTGTTTACCAAACCGTTTTTTTCGGTGTAAAACCGGCCACCAAGTAAGTCAGGATTAATCCTGTACAATCCCTGGCCAAAAGTTCCAATCCACACAAAACCAAATGTATCCTGGTAAAGGCAGGTAATATCCCGGCTCGAAATGCCTGGAGGCAGGCTTATTTTTTGAGGTTTTTCTTTTTCGGAAAAATCGGGAGAATGCCTGAAAAGCCCTTTTTCTGAAGCGTACCATAGAAAATTTTCACGGTCAGTCATCAAAGCATGAACGTTGTTCAGCCCATTATTTTCATTTCCGGAAACAAATTCGAAAAGATCGCCGGGAATAAGGATAATCCTGTTGGAGGTAAACGACCATATGTTTCCTTCCTGATCACGGAAAAGCCCGTCCGGTTTTAAAAAATCTTCTCCGCCGAAGCTGCTGAACGCTTTTGGAGTTTTTACCAAATTCATGGCAACCTTGATTAAGCCATTTCCGTGCGTACTTATCCAGACATTTTCCCTTCCGGGAATTATGCCCGTAACCGGGCCAAAATCCCACGATGCAGCATTATTTAAAATACTTACCTCCAGTGTTTTGCTGTCGATCCTGCAAAAGCCATTGTCGTGGGTTCCTGCCCAAACGTTTCCTTCGTCGTCAATTACAAGCTTTTCCACCATAATATCGGGCAACCCGTGTTCGAAACCCAGGTGCTGAACAACGGGTTTGCCTTCTGAAAATGTGAGAACATCTATTCCGGCGTCACTTCCGGCCCAAATCTTACCCTCCTGGTCAGCAACGAGTGTGTAAATAGAAAGATCGGAAAGCCCGTTGGTACTGCCGAAGTTTATCGCAGAATCGTTTTTTACGGTATAAATGCCATTTCCATACGTTGAAAAATAGTAAAACCCTGAATGATCAGTTGTTATCCCGGTTACCGGAACATCGTTGTTGTTCAAAACTGTAAAGAATTCCATGCTGTTTTCCTGCAGAAAAGCAACTTTTCCCGACCTGAACCCTACCCATATCCTTCCTGTAAAGTCCTGAAAAAGAGCAGAAACTGGTTGATCAAAATTTCCGTCCGGCGCGGTGGGTTTTTTAAAATCAAAACCATCGAATTTCAAAACGCCACAGGAAGTTCCAATCCATACCAGGCCACAGGAATCCTGCATCATGGCGGTAATCTGGCAATCTTTGAATTTCTCAGGAAGGGAATTGATCCTGAAAAAAGGTTCCTGCGCTGACAATTTGCTGGTCAGTAAAATGCAGGAAAATACCAGACAGGTTATGAAATGTTTTTTCCAGGTCATTTTTCCGGTTTTAAAACAAAAAGTCAATCCGCTTTTGGTTGAAAATTGAGGCTTACAGTAACTGTAATTTTTTCTGACAACTTTTGGTAAACCATTTTCGGAATCGTGATTTTGTGGTCTTCCAACAGCACGTCGAATTGTGCAAAGGCTTTCACTTCCTGGTTTTTCACAGATAATTTTACCTTGATCACCCTTTCCTGTTTCACGCCGTGAATGTCCAGAACTCCTTTTGCCCGCAGGTTGTATTCGCCGTTTTGGCTGAAATCGATGGGTTCGATAATTTTGCCTTCAAAGGTCGAAACGGGGTATTTTGTTGCTTCGATGTAATTTTCGTAAAAGTGTTCCTGCTGGAGCGGGCTGTTAAAACCTTTGAACGACCGGTTTGAGATTGAAAATGCGAAGGTCCTGTCGGGTTCCCGGATCAATCCTTTCAACTCGATGGATGAAGCTTTGATAATTTCCAGAGGGGCTTCAGAAACGAAGTCCACTTTTCCTGACCTGGACTCAAGAATTCCGGTTGCCTTTTGCTGGGCTAAGGTTGTAAAAGCCAGCACAAGCAAGATCGCAAGTGCATAAAATCTTACCATTCTGATTCTTTAAAACCTTCAGGTTTTACAATGGTGAAAGCCCGTGAAATATTAAACCCGATGTAAATATCGCCATTTGCCCAGGTTCCCTGTGTGTTGGGTATAAAACCACTTTCGATGAGCGGGTTTGAATTGGTGCAAAACAATTGAAAAACATGGCCGCCGGTTTCGATATCGAGGCCTAGCGAAAGCGAATTGTCGATTTCGGTGGAAACCACCTGGTCAGGTAAAACATAGAAGTATTCGGCATTGAGCGACATGCGGTTGGTTAGTTTTAGCCGCCCGCCGATTCCTGCAGCGAAAATGTCGTTTTTGTCTTCTTTTGTTTCAACCAGATTTTTGTGAACCAGTGTTGGCGTGACCTGAAGCGAAAAAGCCGGGCTGAATTTGCGTGCAATCAGCAACTGATGTGTGTAGGCTAACCGCGACGAAAAATAATTTTCGCGCTCCGGCTCCGCCCATTTGAGGCTCGTAAGCGCCATGCTGCCGAAATACGACAATGTGAGCGGCATATTTACCTTGCCGGTGCTTTGGCGCAGGATTTTTGCCTTTAAAAAGCCATCAAAGGTTTTGCCCTCCGAACTCCGGCCAATGCCAGCAGCCAGCCAGTCGTTGATTCCGTATTCGAAACCCAGGCGGATAAAAGCCTGGTCGAGACCCCAGAATTCGTAAGCCCCCGAATTGACTTTTCCGAAATGATGCTGAATGAGGAACAAAAGCGTTCCTTTTGCCGGATTTTCAATCGATTGACCAATCACCAGCCGGGTGGTTTTAAAGGTGGCATATTCGTAATTGGTTATTTCTTTGTCGTCTCCTAACAGGTTCATCAGGTCATCCTGTGCTTTCAGGGTTTTTCCCGAAAAGGTGAAAAGAGCAAGGGCGAACACCAGGGATGTGATTTTTATAATCTTCATAGTTCTCATTTTAAAGGTTATTAATTATTGGGGGCTCCTGCATTAATCCATTTTTCAATTTTGGCCAGGTTGCAGTCCGAGAGTTTGTTTCCCCCCTTTGGCATGGGCGAAAAACCATTCAGATGGTTAATAGCTCCCACGAGTTTTCCGTTCTGGACAATGGTTTGCAAATCGGTGTAATTATCAGTAACAATACCCGCCGAAGGAGCGCCGGAGGCATGGCAGCCATTGCAGTTTGCCGATAAAATCGGGGCAACGGTTCCTGAATAGGTAACATTGGTGGTGTCGCAGGCTACCGGGTTTGGGTACATTTCTTCCTCGTTGTCGTAATAACAGGAGGTAAAAGCCAATGAAATCATCAGCCCTATAAAAGCCTGGAATATTCTGTTTTTGTTTTTAATTATTGGGTGTTCCATCGTTTATCCATTTTTGAAATTGAGAAATTGTGCAATCAGAAAGTTTTGCTCCGTTTTTGGGCATTGCCGAAAAGCCGGTTTCGTGCTTTATTGCACCCATCAGCCTGCCACTGCTAACAGCGCTTACTACGCTGTTGTAGTTTTCGAGGCTTATTCCCCCCGAAGGACTGGCTCCGCTGTGGCAGCCAAAACAGCGGTTTTGGACAACCGGCCAGATGGTGGCTTGAAAAGTGACATTGAGTGTGTCGCAGTCTTCATTTTCACAATGATTGTTCAAAGCGCCCTGCATGATCCATTTGTAAATGGCGTCTTTTTGTTCCTGAGTAAGGGGTGAGCGGGGTGGGGGAGGCATAATTTTATCAGGATCGTTTTCCATGATTTTTTCATAAATTTCACTGTTGTCGGGGTTGAAGGCCCTGACACCACCGGTTGAAATAATGTTGGTGTAATCGGTCAAAATTACGCCTTCGGTTGCAGATCCGGGATCGTGGCAGCCAATAATTCCGCATGAAGACTGCAAAAGGGGCAACACATAATTTTCGAAATAAACGGTGTCAGGATCGCAGGGAATTCCAAAGGGTGGCTCAACAAACGTTGTGTCGCGAATCCAGATTTCAAATTTGGCAATTTCGCAGTCTGTAAGTTTAAGGCCATTTTTAGGCATTGCCGAATAACCCGAAAGATGTTTGATGGCGCCCAACAACGCTCCGTTTTCTGCAATTGCAGCTATGGTGGCATAATCATTGAAATCCATGCCAGCAGAGGGCGCTGCTCCACTATGACAACTGATACAGTATGTTTGTAAAAGCGGGAAAACGGTATTTGGATAGGTCACAACCAGCGTATCACAGTCGGGTGGGGGTTGATTGAATGTTGTATCGCGAATCCAGATTTCGAATTTGGCGATGTCGCAGTCTGAGAGTTTAATTCCGTTTTGAGGCATCGCAGTATATCCTGATTCATGACGGATGGCTCCTAGTAATGCTCCGTTTTGTGCCAGTTGTGCTACAACGCTGTAATTGTTCAGGTCAATTCCTGCCGAAGGCGTTGCGCCGCTGTGACAGCCCAGGCAATATTGCTGCATCAACGGGTAAATGGTTCCGTTGTAGGTAACATTCAGCGTGTCGCAATCATTACCTCCACCGGGGTCGGGTGAAACTACTGGGTCGTGTTTGCATCCGGCATAAAACAGGGAAATCGTTGTTAGAATAATCAGAAATCCTTGTAAACATTTTTTCATAAAGTGTAATGTTAATTCAGTAAAAAGGCTGTTTTATAATCGGTTATTGGCCTAAAAATTTGTAATCTGTTTGCATAATTACAAAAAATTTTCAAACCGTTTTTTAAAAATGTGCCCAACGGGAAGAAAACAACCCTTAACGGGAAAATTGGACCATTGAAAGAAGTGTAAAAACCATCAAACTCCACTGCGTAAACGAGCGTTCCAATCCCTTCGAAGGGATCAGAAAGCTTTTTCTATCGGATATGGAAAAAAGCCTGAAAGGCTTTAACATGCTATGAAAGGGCAACGTCCTTTCGATAAAGTCAGCCCCGTTTTCCTCCTCAGCCTGAGGTAGCTGAGCTTCTGTACTGAGCTTGTCGAAGTATGTCGAAGCTACGGCTGAAACAAAGATGGGTCAATATGTTGCACCCTTTCAGGGTGTTTTGGGAAAACGGGCACATCCTTTTTTATGGTGTTGCAGGCTTACAGCCTGTTTTGCCATCGGTTTGATGAAACAAATGAGTTAATATGTCCATTGTACAAACGAGTGTTTACATCCTTCGAAGGGATTGGAACGCGCTCATTATCAAGAAATCCAAACATGGGATGAATTTTTCAAACGCAAAAAACAAACCCGTATGTGTTTCCACTAAGTCAAATAAAAGCAATTTTTTCGGCTATCTATCCGGGTAATTGTATTTCTGATTTTAATCGTTCTACTTCACCGTCAGCTTAAACCCGCTTCCGTGGATGTTGGATATTTCGATAGCTGGGTCGTCTTTAAGGTATTTGCGGAGTTTGGTCACAAAAACGTCCATGCTGCGGGTGGTGAAATAGCTGTCTTCGCCCCAGATTTTTTTCAGCGCCATTTCGCGGGATAAAACATCGTTTATTTTCAGGCAAAGCATACGAAGCAATTCAGCTTCACGTGGTGAAAGTTTTTGGGATTGGTTGTTAAGTGAAAGCACACGGTGCGGGTAATTAAAGCGGTATTTTCCAATCATAAAGTCATCCCGGTCTTCAGGATCGGGTTCGGCATTCTCGTTCCGTTTCAGTATGGCCTGGATTTTACAAAGCAGCACTTCAGAGTCGAAGGGTTTGGTGATGTAGTCGTCGGCACCAAGGTGGTAGCCTTTCAGGATGTCCTCTTTCAGGGTTTTTGCTGTTAAAAAAATTAGCGGTACGTGGGGATTCATGAAACGGATTTCTTTGGCGATCTGAAAGCCGTCAACATGTGGCAGCATTACATCAAGAATACACAGATCGAAATTGTCACTACGAAATTCCTTTACTGCATATCTCCCATCATCAATCCAATACACGTAATAATCATGAATTTCGAGATAGCTTTTAAGCACTGCTCCAAAATTCTGATCATCCTCAACCATGAATATTCTGACTTTTGAACCCATGTTATTTTTATCAATTATCTTGTTTTAAGTATTCAGTCTCCAGTTGGCAGTCTTCAGTCTCCAGTTGGCAGTCTTCAGTCTTTAGTCTCCAGTCTTCAGTCTGCAGTTTATATTTCTAACGTACTCCCTACTACCCACTCCCTACTGCCCCCTACCCACTGCCCCCTACCCACTGCCTACTGCCTACTGCTTACTGCCTACTGCTTTTCCGGCAAAAATATTTCAAACGTGCTTCCCTTACCCGGTTCGCTGTTTACTTTAAGGATTCCGCCAAAAGCCAGAACCAGCGCTTTTACATAACTCAGGCCGAGCCCGAAACCTTTAACATTGTGAATATCGCCCGACGAAACCCTGAAGAACTTATCGAAAATCCGGTGCTGGTCTTCTTTGCTGATGCCAATCCCGTTGTCCTCAACCGAGATTTTCATCCCATCGCTTACATCTTCAGTTTTTACTTTGATAAAAGGCTCTGAATGAGAATATTTCAATGCGTTGTCGAGCAAATTATTGATGATATTATAAAAATGTATTTCGTCGGTTTCGATTATTGGATTTGTGGCATTCAGTTCGGCAATCACCTGTCCTCGTTTCTTCTCGGCCTGCAAACGGATGTTGTTCACAGCCCGTGAAATAATCTCATGAATGTCTGTTTCTTTCAATCTGAGATTGAAATCTTTTTTATCGATCAGCGCCATTTGCAGCACATTTTCCACTTGTGTATTCATCCGGCGGTTTTCGTCGCGGATGATGCCGGTGAAATATTTCACCATGTCGGGCGAACCAATAACTTTGGGGCTGTTTATCGAATCGACGGCCAGCGAGATGGTGGCAATCGGCGTTTTGAACTCATGTGTCATGTTGTTGATGAAATCCGATTTTATCTCTGAAACCTTTTTCTGGTGAAGGATCACATAAATAGTCACAGAAAAAGTAATCAGGATAATGAGGGTAAAAACGCCTGAACCTGTCAGCAAAAACATCAGCGATTTAAGCACATGCATGTTTTTATCGGGAAATGCCAGCAGCAGGAAATTGGGAATGTGAAAAAGGTCATTAGGAAATAAATTAGCCTTGTAACTTTCAGCAGCATCCTCGTCCTGAAATCCGGCTGATTTTATGGGCATAATTTGTTTGTCGGCGCCCGAAACAACAGCAAATTCGTATGGGATTTCAATATTCTGGTTTCGGAGTGAATTCTGAATCTGGCTGTTAAGGTAATCTTTACTCAGCCGTTTTTTTATTGGAACATTCACACTTTGAACCTCAACAACCATTTGTTGCAACATATCATTGAGTTCTTCAGCCCGGCTGTTGATTTTTTTCACGGTGCTGCTTACAACAATTCGCGATGAATCACTTGGGTCGCCAATGAAGTAATACCTGTTGCCATTTGAAAGGATAACGTTTTTTGAAGTGTCGGTTACGACATTGTGAATAATGGTTCCGGTTTTTGGCGATGACTGCGAAATCTCGAAATGGAAGCCGAAGTCATCGTTTGTTGAATCGAACCGTGATGTAATTTTGTATGAACTGGAGATTTCATCCTCAACCCAGGTAACCTGGTCGCTGTCGAGGTTGAATTCCTTTTGCATTCGGTACTGAAGGCTGTCTGCTGCCCGGAATTGTGCCTGTTTCAGCGAATCAACATTCATGTTGTAGATATTAAACCGGTCGTGCAACATGCCCATGTTTTCCGACAACATGAAATAATTCTCATTTCTTTCGAGCCTGTAAACGATATCGTTGAGTGCTGTGTACACCGACTTATCAAATTGTTCGGCCTTAACTTCCACGGCATTCTTAATCCAGAAAAGCTGAACAATGATAATCCCGATCAGTGATACCGACATGAGGCCTATGATCAAAAAAATGTTTTTTCTGTTCATGCGTCAAAATTACAACTTATTCAACGCCTGAATGTTGACTTTAACTTTTCCTTAACCTTTGTTAACCGGATTTTAACACGTGAAATATTTGGTGATTTAGAACCCAAAACAGACTTATTTATGAAACCTCTACAAGGTTTTTCAGCCCAGTATTGCCATGGTATTTTCAATTCTTAAACTGCTGTATGACTAAATTTCAATGAGTTGCCCCATTTTTCTATTTTCATGAACTTATTTCCGGATAGCAAGACTAACGCACCCACAACTTTGAACCCTTGAACAATCTGCGTTTCGACAGGCTCAACGCCCGGTAACTTTGAACCCTTGAACCCTTGAACCTTTGAACTTTTAAACTTCTAAACCACCCAACTTTCCCCGTTTCCATTCTTCCTTTTCCCCTATCTTTGCCCAAATTTTTTTGAAAAGTTCAGAACTATGGAAAATTCAGATCAGAAAAAGTTCAAACGGACCACCGTTACCAGTGCTTTGCCTTATGCCAACGGGCCTATCCATATTGGCCACCTTGCCGGTGTATATATCCCCGCCGATATTTACGTCCGCTACCTGAGGTCGAAAGGTGAGGATGTGTTATTCATCGGTGGTTCCGACGAACACGGAGTGCCCATCACCATAAAAGCACGCCAGCAGGGCGTTACCCCGCAGGATGTGGTGGACAAGTATCATGAAATTATTAAAAAGTCATTTGCCGATTTTGGCATTTCTTTCAACATTTATTCAAGGACTTCCAACGCCATACATCACCAGACGGCTTCTGAATTTTTCAAAAAGATGTACGACCAGGGCGATTTTATCGAAAAAACCTCGGAACAATATTACGACGAGGAAAATAAGCAATTTCTTGCCGACAGGTATATCACCGGCACCTGCCCGCATTGCAGTTTCGAGCGTGCTTACGGCGACCAGTGCGAAAACTGCGGAACTTCGCTCAATGCCACCGACCTTATCAATCCAAAGTCGGCCCTTAGCGGGAATGTTCCGGTGTTGAAGGAAACCCTTCACTGGTACCTTCCGCTCGAAAAATATGAGCCCTGGCTGAAAGAATGGATTCTCGAAGGGCACAAAAACGACTGGAAACCCAATGTTTACGGACAAATCAAATCGTGGATCGATCATGGGCTGCAGCCCCGCGCTGTAACCCGCGACCTGGACTGGGGCGTAAAAGTACCTTTGCCTGGCACCGATGGAAAAGTACTTTACGTCTGGTTTGACGCCCCCATCGGGTACATTTCGGCCACCCGCGAATGGGCGGAACAATCCGGCGAAAACTGGGAAACCTGGTGGAAAAACCCCGAAACAAGGCTCATTCATTTTATCGGGAAAGACAACATTGTTTTCCATTGCATCATTTTCCCGGCCATGCTTAAGGCCGAAGGAACCTACATTTTGCCTGAAAATGTTCCTGCTTTTGAGTTTTTAAACCTTGAAAACGACAAAATCTCCACTTCGCGCAACTGGGCGGTGTGGCTGCACGAGTACCTCGATGAATTCCCCGGAAAACAGGATGTGCTGCGTTATGTGCTCACTTCCAACGCGCCCGAAACCAAGGACAACGACTTTACCTGGAAAGACCTTCAGTCGAAAAACAACAACGAGCTGTTAGCCATTTTCGGAAATTTCGTAAACCGGACACTCGTTCTCACACAGAAATATTTTGATGGGAAAGTACCCGAAATCACTGGCCTGAGTGAGGAAGATAAAAAGGCTATTGAAGAAATAGCACAGTTTCCGGCAAGGATCGGAAAAAGCCTCGAGTTGTTTCGCTTCCGCGAAGCGCTGAGCGAAATGATGAACCTTGCACGGCTTGGCAACAAGTACCTTACCGACAATGAACCCTGGAAGATTTTCAAAACCGATGAAGCCAGGGTAAAAACCATTCTTAACATTTCGCTGCAGATCTGCGCCAATCTTTCTGCACTGGCAGAACCTTTTCTTCCTTTTACTGCCGAAAGACTTACCAAAATGCTGAGCATTGCCCCACTTTCGTGGAAAGAGGCCGGAAACGCCGAAATTCTCAAACCAGGTCATCAGTTGAACAGTCCCGAATTTTTATTTGAAAAAATAGAAGACACAGCCATTGAAGCACAGGTGCAAAAGCTGCTCAACACCAAGAAAGCCAACGAAGCCGACGCTTTCAAACCACAACCGGCCAGAGCAAATATTGATTTTGAAGATTTTGCCAAATTAGATATCCGCGTAGGAACCATCATTGAAGCCGAAAAGGTTGCCAAAACCAAAAAGCTGCTCAAACTCAGGATTGATACGGGTTTGGATAAGCGCACCGTAATTTCAGGCATCGCCGAATATTTTGAACCGGAAGCCATCATCGGGCAAAAGGTGAGCATCGTCATCAACCTGGCGCCAAAGCAGCTCAAAGGCATCGATTCGCAAGGCATGATCCTGATGGCCGAAAACCCTGACGGAACACTGGGATTTGTGGCCCCGCCGGATGGTTTTAAAAATGGGTGCGAGATTAGGTAAGTTGTTTAAAAAACTTCTATCTGTTTAGTTCAAACGATTTTTCATTTAACAGTTTATCGGAAAGAAAAACACGCAGCAGGTATTTTCCGGGCTGCCGTTTGTCGGGAGAGGCCGAAATGGAACTGCTGATGTTGGTTGTGGGGTCATCGGGCGAAAGATCGGTTTTCTTTTTGTAAAATGATTTTCCATCCGGATCTACCCATTCAAGCCTGAAATTCAACGTTTTGTTCCTGTATTGACCAATTCTTTCAAACTCAACTACGGCGCGAACATTTTCATTGTCGTTGAGGTTAAAAACAGAGGCTTCGTCAAGCGGTAAACCTGTTTCCTTATCTATTTTGCGGCAAAATGTGATTTTTGAGGCCAGCAATTTCTCCTTTTTTACAACGACTACTGGTTTTGCTTGAATTTCAAACGCTTTGGAAACAATAGCAGAATCAAACAGCATCACCCGGAAAGCATATTTTCCCGGTTGTCGTTTTTCGGGTGAAATGGAAATCGAGCTGTTAGCCAGAATTGTGGTATCGCCGGGTTTTATTACAACATTTTTTTTGTAAAAGGATTTCTCATCCGGCCCGGTCCAAACAAGGTCGAAACCAAGTTCCTGGTCAAATTTTCCGGTTAAATTCTTAATTTCAACCAAGGCAATAACGCTTCCTTTTTCATCCGAAAAATACAGCGAATCCGATTCCCCTGCAGTGTTATCCTTTTTTCCCGAAAGGGAAACCGTTGTAGCAATTTCGTTCAAAACCGCTTTTTTATCGCGCAGTGCAAATTTTTTCACAGCCATCAGTTCCCTGAAATAGTAAACGCGGATTTCGTAACTCCCTGGTTTGCGTTTTTCGGGTGAAATATTTACAGCACTTGCCAGTGAAGTGATGGTATCAGCCGGCGAAACATACACCCTTTTCAGGTACATCGATTTGCCTGACGAATCAACCCAGTCGATGTGAAACATCAGTTCACGGTATGGCTGGTTTTTCAGGTTTTTCAGGTCGATAAAGGCTAACAGGTTTTCTTTTTCAATGATGGTAAAAACCGACCCGACTCCGGTTTTTTCTCCGGTTTTTTTGTCAACCCCCGTACAAAGCGTAATGGCAGCTTCGATGCCACCAGCCGTCTTCGATGGGTAAAAAATCGTTGAATCTTCCAGCACAACCGGGGTTTCGTACCTTCCGGAACAGCCAGTCAGTATCAGCAGGATGAAGGGAATTAAAATCCGTATTTCAGAAATCATGCGCTGTCTTTTCATCTTTCCCATTTTATATCATGCTGATAAAGTAATTTTTACTCCGGTTTTTCACGCCGAAAAACCATTTGCATAAAGGCAACATAATTATCAACATCAGGGCAAACCCTAAAAGTGATGCCAATACACCGCCTTCTCTGTAAAAAAGGTCAAACCGTTTAACAAAAACACCTAAAATAGCCAGGTGAACGGCATAGAAAAACAAGGGAACCTTGCCGGGAATGCTGAAAGGAACCAGTAGTTTTGGCGCTGCTTTGCCAATGGCGATGAAAGTGGTTACTCCCAGCACAACCAAACCAAAAAAGAAAAGGTTCATAAACAGGCTGGGCGGGTATTTCTGATCGAAGAAGAAGGAATAGCCGGCAATGTCGGAATACGGGAAAATATTTCCATAGCCGCGTCCCATTCTCACGATCATGGCTGCCGCAATGGCCGAAGCAGCAATGGCAAGGCTCATCAAAATTCTTTGTTTGTCGGTTTTCCATAGCTTCAACCAGCCATTGGCCATTACCGAACCCAGCGTACTGAGCGCAAACCAGGGAAGAACCGGATATTTGTTGAAATCACCTGAATCGACAAAGGTTTGCATCAGCACCTCCTGCCAGGTAACCTCAGGGTTGTAGGCAATTTGAAGCAGAAAAGGGTGGATGAACAAGATGGCCAGCGCTATTGAAAGCCGAACAAGCCAATGTGTTTTTATGATGAGGGTAAGAAAAATCATGGAAATACCAATGGCAGCAATAATTCCCAGGTGCCCTGGCTGAAATTCGCGGAATCCGCCCCAGGATGAATTTACCCAGGTCATTTGCACAATGACCAGAAAAAGTCCCCGCTGAATTAAATGCCATCGGGCAGCCCAGTCGGACGAACCTTTGGAAACCCTGCGGTAATATGACCACCAAACCATGGCTCCGGCCATCATTAGAAACCCGGGAGCACACAGGTAACCGATGTATCGCAGGATAAATTGTCCCCAGTTGGGAACCAGCGGATCGAAAGGATCAAGATTTATCCAGATGGAATTGAAGTAATACGAGCTGTGGCCAAGAAGCATCAATACGCCAATAAAACCACGAAACTGGTCGATAAATCCGAACCGTTCTTTTTTCTCAGGTAAATTTCCCATAATTAATCAGGGATGGAAAAAACGATTACCCCTTCCTTGTCATCGGCCAGGTAAATATTTTCGTCGTCCATGTCGAGCGCCCAGGCAAAGTCAGTATCAACTTCGCCAATCAAGGAAGGATTGGCAGGGTTTGAAACATCAACTACCTGAAGTCCGCTAAGTTCAGCGGCAATAAAAACCCGATTGTCTTTGTATATCAACGATTTTGCATACCCGCTTCCATCGTAAAACCCGGTTATGTGGATGTTGGTGGTGTCGGAATAATCAATAATCTGAAGCCCTGCCGTGCCACAGGTCATAAATGCCAGCGAACGCTCTTCGTCAACCGCTACTTCTTCGGCATATCCCGGAGTATCGCACCAGCCCACCTGCTTAAAGGGACCGAAGCCTTCTTTGAGTTTATAGATATCATAAATTGACAACCCCATTTCGCCGCAGGCTACCATCAGGTAATTGCTGTCGGCTGTGGTGGCCATTCCATAAGCATAGCCCGGTGTGGCGATGCTTCCGCGTGGATCGGGTTCAGAAGGATAGCTGATATCTGATAGTTTCACACCATTCTCGCTTACCGAGGTAAACAAAAATCCCCTGAAAACATGTACAACCCTTGCAGGTTTGAACGGTGAAGAAACTTCAACCCGGTATGGCGCCAAAGGATCGCTCACATCTATCACAAAGGTTCCGTTTGTTCCGGCTGATATAAAAAGAATACTGTCCTGCAGTGCCAGCCGGTTCGAATAACCCTGAAGGTCGTCAACGGTGACCGACACAGTAAAAGGATTGGTGGGGTCGGCAACATCCACAATCATCAATCCCCCTTCGCCTTGTGAAATATACAAAAGGTTGTCTTTTTTCAATACATCCTGGGCATAACCGTAGGTGGTAATTTTCTTAATTATTTTGTAGCCCCCTGATGTATCTTCTGGCTTTACCGACTCCGGATCGTTGGGTTTTCCGCAACTCATCAATAGGCCAAGCCCAATAATTCCAATTAAAAACAATTTATTCATTTTCATATACTTATGCTTGTTTTGTTGTTTATTATCTTGAATAAAATATCTACGGGTTTATTTGAAATTAAAACTGTAGGTTACCCCAATTCCCACCTGATTTTGGCGGTAGTTTTTTTCGGCTGAAAGATATTCCTGGTTTTCTTCGGCCAGGGTAGTGGTGTTTCTTCCATACCATTTATAAAATGCAGAAAACTCAAACGACTTTGAGATGTCGAGGTCCCAGGTGAAAAAGCACCGCCAGGCATCGTCCACACGGCCTGCATGTTCAGGGTCTTCTTCCAGGTAGTTTTTGGTTGTATAGTATCGTTTTGCGTATTCGGTATCAATTCCCGCACGATTTTTCATTTTCCTGATTTTTGGAAGCTCCCAGGTAACAGCCAGGGTATATACATCTTCAACGAAGGTTGCATCAGCATCATCAGAAGACTCTCTGGTTTCAAAAGGTTCATCGTAACCTACGGCGTCCGAAGCGGTGAATTCCCACCCAAGCTCCAGTTTTACTTTTTTGTGAACCGGTTGCAACAGGTTAAATGCAAAAATCCAGTTCTTGCAGTCGTATTCGGTAAAATGCTCGTTGTGGTAATACAAGGCATAACTTACCAATCCTCTGATGCGTGTATTTTTGAAAAAGGTGTTTTGCGCGTAAAAATTGTAACTTTCCTTTGAAAACGCATAAGGTTGAAATGCAATTGCTTTATAACCATACACTTTTACCCAGTCGTCGTCGCGAAAGTGACGCACATAAAAATCGGGGATGTAGCTGTAATAGAACTTGATGCTGGCTTTTTTGGTAAGATATTGCTGGAATCCCAGGTTAAAATATCCCCAGTTTTTCACATTATTAACCGTGTAGTAGTTATAGTAAAAATCGGCATTTATTTTCGAATCCAGCTTCCCGAAAAATTTATATGTAGCGCCAAGTTTTACCGAAGGGTTGAGAACAACATCATCGTAGGTTTCGATATGAAAACGGCCTGAATCTTCATTATTCATGAACCTGTCGAGGTATTTTTTGGAATATTTCAGAATATTGTCATCGTAAAATGAATTCAGCCCAACAGAAATATCGAATTCCGGTTTTTTCGTTTTTGTCGACTTTTTTTTATCCTGAGGTAATGCATTTTCGGATGGCAAAATAAGCATAACCAGAAGCGTGAATGCAGGTAGTTTATTAAAAATGAATCGTAAAAGGTTCATGTTTTTCGTAAATTATGATTTAATAAATTCAAACCGGTGGCAGCCACATATTATTTTACTCGAGCGAGGTCGCTTTTTTCGGGATGAGGAGTCTGCCCAGCACAGTGTTTTTGTCTTTATCAAGCGGCACTATTTCGTAGGTGTGTCTTCCTTTTGGAACTTCAATCAGAAATTCGCAGGCTTTACCCGGAATCAGGCTTTTATTTTCTTCATAAAAAGCTACCCCTGAGTGCACACTGCTAAGCTGGTATGTGTTGATTACCTGTCCGTTTTCTTTCACCTGCAGCCGGTAATTAATGCGTCCTTTCATCTGGAAATGGTTTTCAATGCGCGAAAAAACACGGATTTCGGTGGGTCCGTTTACTTCCAGCTTCAATGGTTTTTCCAGCGAAAAACGGTAATAGGTGGTGGCAGTTTCTTTAGTGATAATATTTACAGGTTCTACCGGTGTTTTTGGCGAGAAAGCAATCCAGTCCATTTTTTTTTCTTTTACAGGCGTGAATGAAAAACGGCAGTCAACCGTGATTTTTCCATCCGGAATTTTAAATTCGATGCTGTGGTTGCCTCTTCCGAGATCGATGATGAACTCCTGGCTTTGTCCGGGATTTCCTTTTTTCGGATCGGAATATTTTGCTTTTGTCGAAACCGAAACATTGCTGAAAGTCTTGGTTTTTTGAGCACCCCCGTTAATGGTGTACAGGATGCTGTATTTCATTTTTTCAATTTCTCCGGGTTTAAACTGCCCCCGGGTAATAACAGTTAATTTTCCAGGCCCAATCAATTTTATCACTGCGGGTTGTGTGGGGTCGAGTTTGTAATATGCCCTTTCTTTTTCAGAAACAACAATGTTTTCTTTTTGTACAAAACCCGAGGGTTTTATCCCGCTCTTTTTTTTGGAAGTCTGGGCTGATAAACTTCCCGAAATAATGAGTAAGCTCAACAAGATTGGTAAAAGTTTTTTCATTTTAATGTAGTTTATAGTTAGTGATATTTGTTTCAGATTTTACTGACAAAGATAATTACAACTCATGATTATCGTCGGTGTCATCATCTTTTTTGGCGCCGGAAAGCAAAGGAACGGGATCAGACCCAAGCCGGTGCTGCTTCCGCTCGCTGATAAAAACAAAAATGATGACTGTTACCAGAATTAATGTGGCAATGAGCGTAACCACGAAATTGTATTTTTTCTGGGTAAAAATTCCTCCATCGCCAGGCTCAGGCAAGGGAACCGGGCTGAGTGGCAGGTCAAATTTTTTGAGCAGTTGATCGATGTTAAGCAAATGAATAATGGGAATTCCCCGCTTGCCCATATCAATGATAACCCCGTGAACCGGGAAGTTTTTAACGGGCAAATATTCAGTAAGCCCTGCCGGAATAAGGTTTCCGTTTATGGTGTTTCCAAGGCTGGCAATACCGCCACCAACATTAATGTATGCCTTCACGGGTCTGTTGTCACTGTGTTTTTCGTAAATTTCAAGCCGGCGGGCGATACTGTTTTCGAGGTGTTTTTCGTAAAGAAAATCGACGCCATTTCTCCTGATTGCGCTTTTGATCAGGTCGCGGCCTTCAGGGCTAAGTCCACGCCCATTGTCAGAACCACCACCCATGGAGGCTGCAACTGAGCGGGAATGAAAAATGTTGGCTTTATTGAGGATGTTTTCCATGTCGAGCCAGGTAAAGTAAGGATCGTTGGCGCCAAAGTTTGACGAACCTACTGAAGTAATTGTTATTGGATTCAGTCGCAATGTTTCTAAAGCGGCCATTACCGAAATATTCAATCCTGGAAATGATCCGGTAAACGATATGGCAACATTGTCTTTTTCTTTTAGTCCGGCGTCTTTTAAAAGCTGTACAATAACTGCAGCAAAATTTGGATTCAGCGAAGATAGTTTTGACTCGATGTCGCCCCTGTCGGTGGTGATAAGGGTATATTCCTGGCCAATAAGTGCAGTTTGATTGGGATCATTCACCTCATCAACAAAAACACCATTTTCGAGACGGTAGTTTTTCAGGTATTCAGCGGCACGTTTCGACAGTTTGGCAGCTTCGAGTTTTTCGTTGTACCATTCCTGTTTTACAAACACTTTACTGTTTTCAACGGCAATAATGGCCATAAGGGCAAAAACCGATAACAGGCTTAACACAATGTTGGATTTGGCTCTGAAAGTAGGCATTGGTTTTCAGTTTTATGATTATTCGGGCAACAACGATCCCATAAAAAATAATATTAAAATCAACCGCACAAGCACCGAAGAAACAAAGAGAACGCTCAGGGTTTTAAAAATCCCCTGTTTGGCAAACCAGTGTGCAATCAGGCCGGGAATTACCCAACCCACAGCCTGAAGTTCCATGGTGGTGCTTGCAATGTCGATGGTAAGAAAATAACGCGAAAAGTTCGCCAACAGACAGCCAATGAGCAGGCTTAGAACCATTTGCCGTCTTCCGTAAAGAAAGGTGTAGTTGCTCAGCACTTTAATGATTAAAAAGGTGAGCAGACTTACTATCAGCACACCAATTAATCGGTCGGGATGCGAAAGATGCAGCGCAATGTATCCGGGCACTACAATACCTCCGGCTGCCAACCCGAATACCTCATAGGAAAGCAAGCTCAGAATCAGACCCAAGGTAATAGCTAATTCTATCATTTTTAATTACTTCTGTGTTTAAAATATTCAACTGTGTCGGCACCCATCCCTCCCATGTTGCCGATGGCTACTATGGTGGAAACCTTTTCGGTGACTGCAAGTATTCTTTCGAAAACTTTTTCGGGGGTGGTCCATCCAACACTAACTACTTTACTCTTTGGCACACCGCTGCTGATGGCCATGTTTTCGACCACCTCGGTGGACTGACCAATAAGCATAAGGAAATCGACCTGGTTATTAAGTTTTGTACCAACCATCTCGGCTAACTGCTGCGCTCTGTAAAGCCTGTCCTGCCGGGTGTTGAGCAACACGATGCGGGCGCCGTCAAAGCCAATTTCGTCTCTGATTTTTTGCCATACCAGCAACGTCGAATCCGGATCGTTCGCGGCAAAAGCGTTGTAAAAAACCATCCTTTTATGAAATGAATCCACGGTGTGGCGAGTAAGCACCCCAGCATCAGGAATGGCGGTGTACATTCCTTTCAGGGCTGTTTTCCGATCGACACCAACCTGTTGGCAAACGGCAAGCGCCAGTGAAACATTTTCACGGTGTTCGATATAGCTGAAGCCTTTCATCTCGTCAGGCGACACGGTTTGCGGGTCAATAAAATGGGTAACCGTATTTTTTTTGTCAGCCATTTTTTTCAACATATCCGGGATGACATTTTCGGAGGTGAAAAGATGTTCGTTGCGTGGAATGGTACGTCCCAGGGTTTCAGCAATTTCTTCAAGGGTGTGCCCCATTACATCGGTATGATCAATCCTGATGTTGGTCATAACACTCAGGTTTGAATGGATCATGTGATGTTCCGTAATGGTTTGATACTGAGGTTGCAGCGCCATACATTCCATCACAAGGGCTTTTACCTTGCGTGATGAAGCAAACCTGACAATCGAAAGTTGTTCGATGATATTTGCGCCTGCTTTGCGATGAATGTAGGTTTCGGTCCCATCTTCAAGGATCAGACGGGGAAATGTGCCGGTAACCTTAACAATATTAGAAATTCCACCAGCCCGCAAACCCGCACCAATAAGGCGTGTAACACTTGATTTTCCGCGTGTGCCATTAATGTGAATCCGGATAGGAATGGAAAAAATCCGTTTTTGATGAAGTCGGTACTCGATTAACCCTGCAACGGCTGCAAAAATGATAATGACGAGGAGAATGAAAAAACTATACATCCGTTGTCCAGTTTATGACGGTTGGTTTTTAATTTAACTTCAGTTTTATGACCTTATTAAAATCTATTAACACCAGGTAGCAGGCAATCCCGGAAACCATTGCTGTTTGCGGGATTACCATTTTCTGGTTGTAAAGCGCATTAAGCGGGTCATGTGTAATGCTTGTTACCTGAGCAGATACATTTTGTTTGTTTCAACAAAACCATCGGCTTTAAGCTGATACAGGTAAATACCTGAAGATGCAGGATTTCCTTCTTCGGTCACACCATTCCAGATTACTGAATGAATCCCCTGGGTTTGTTCTCCGTCCACAAGTACTTTTACCAATTGTCCTCTAATATCATACACCTTTAGCGACACCCTGGAGCGCTCAGGCAGATAATAACCAATGCTGGTTTGACTGGTAAACGGGTTGGGAACATTTTGTCCAAGCGCGTATCCCGGGTTTATAGTTTGAGATAAATCTTCATCAACAGAAGTCATGATTGAGTTGAAGGGTGGTTCTGTTGTAATTTTTACTGCCTTCCCCGAAAAAATGCCAGAAGCAGTAGGATTCAGATTCATGTTGAAAAGATATTGCAAACCAACATACTGCGAGTGGTCTTCGATACCAACGGTGACACTTTCAAAATTTGAAATCTTTTTGTACTGCAAAATCATTTCGCCATCACCAGAAGTTGTGGGGTAATAATCAGGATCTAACAAAATTGCCTGAAACACTTCTCTTTCGGGTTCCCACAAGAAGTTATTGTGGGCTATGCTGTCCCACTCAATGATAAACCGGTTATTTTCAGTATCGTAATAATGGTAAATATCACCCATAAAGAATTCATCATCATACAAATCGTCCCAAAACACGGCAACCATGCAATTCACATTGTCACTGTTGGGAAGCTGTGTATTAATCGGCAGGGTTTGACTACCACTGCCAAAGGCCATCCAACCGTCGGTACTGATTCGAATTTGATTGTATGTGTTTCCGTAATATTTAAAAAGGAACGGCAGATTTACAGTTGTTGTGTAATCGCTTATGTTGGGGAGGTTTAATGAAGTACCCGTCCCTACCAGCTCAACCCAGTCGAAGGAGGGGGTTTGGTCATAAAATGTGTCGTCGTTCGAGTACATGTAGTAACCATAATAATCGGGGCCGGTATAATCGGAAACAATGGGCAATCCTACTGGGATTTGAAATGCCGGGGTCGATTCGTAAGGGTAAAATCCGTTTTGGGTATAGAATTTTACGGTAAAATCAGCCATGTGACCGTTCGGACAAGCCGGGCTAACAGACACCACATAGTTGTTTTGCATATTATTGGCAACCCCATTAATTGCGAGTGTTCCGAACGATCCGATTGAATCAATTATGGTCATGTAGGGGTCGGTTGTTGACAAAATACCCATCACATCGGGGGCAATATCTGCACCATTATTTAACACCGACAGTATAACTACATCCGTTTCACCCGGATCCATCCTGAAATTCATATTCATGGCGGAGGCGTCATGAATGGCGAAATTGTCGAACACAAGGCTGCAGCCCATCACTTCTGCTGTAAATTCATAATCCCAGGTGTTGATGTTGCTGGTTATGTGCAAATGGAGTGTAATCATTTGCCCGATGGGACAGTTGGGTTTTACAAAAAACTGGAACGGGCTGCCCGATGAAGTACCTCCCGAAGCAATATTTCCGAAACTCACCGGTGTATTGGTGATTATTTCGACAAAATCGGTACTGGTTGTTGTAAGTGTGCCTTGAATATTGTTGGCAGTTTGAACCCCGTAGTTTATCAGCGTGAATGTAACGTTGCAATGTTCGTTGGGATTGATTAAGCCGTCGGTATTTCCATCGATGTCCACAATCATTGGTTGTCCTTCCGGTTCAATAAGTTCCAGAACGAGTTCTGTCTGGATGTTACCCTGATGAGGTATTACCGTTCCGCCACGTACCGTAACGGTGAGTGCTTCTTCAATTTCTGTTACCATGTCAAGAGACACCTTTCCGGTTTCATCGGTAATTCCGGTGTAGAATAATTCTTCACCGGTAACACAAACCTGAGCATTGTTTACAGGCAAACCGGTTTGGGCATAGGTAATTGTAAATTCAACTACATCTTCACCTACAGGAATGGTAGCGGGGTAACTGGCATTGATGGCACGAGGAACATCCTTCCAGATGTGAATGCTGGGGTCTCCCAGAGTATGAAAAATTTTGTAATGATATTGCGTGTAATAGTCATTGCCAAAAACATTGTACATGTAGAGTTTGCCCCGCAGCAGGGCTTCTCCTGGCGAATCCATGTTTTCCTGAAACATTCCAACGTAAATACCTTTATCAATCCTGTTGTTGTAAGTTGTATGTGTGTTTGAGGTTGGGCCTATGAATGCCGGAGCTCCTTTTGGCGCTGTTAGTGAACCCATTTCAACCCATTCTTCGCCAAAACTGTTGTTGCCCGGACAATCGAACATGGCTACTCCACAACCGATGCTGGTTACAAAAGTAAATTTCCGTCCGCTCTGGATGGTCGAGACGTCGTCAGTCGGGAAATCATAACAACTGGCATACCAGCCATAGTACCAGCCTTCACCTCTGTAGTTCAAAAAGCCGCGGCCTTCGTTAAGTACATCAATAATATCGTCAAGGCCATAAGTGCAGCCACCGCCCCATCCGTTTCCGTCGCTCATCATATAGTCAACCTGGGTAAATCCACCATCATAGGTCAAAACTTCACCAACAAATGTTTTGGTGTCAACCTGTGATTGATACTCGTTGTTCGAGCACATGGTGGCTTTCTTGTAGAAGTCAGTTTCAGCAACGTATGGGTCTTTTTCGTAAAGCATAAACTTGTTGATCATGATCTGCATACGGGTATTACCCTGGTTGGTCCAGCGACCAATGAGCATTTCGGGGAAGTAGTCATTTCCTTCAATTTCAACAAAATAATTGTCGCTTGGAAAAGAATAATCGGGGTAGTTGACGATCTTTTTCGGAAAAATACCATCATCGCCAATAATTAATACATGTGTTGGAGGATTTTCCCAGTTGTTGTAAGCGTCGGCAATGTGGTTTTTGGGAATGTCGGGATTGGAGCCGTTTGCACCAATGTCGCTGAATTTTGTAACATGAATGTCGGTTCCGCTCTGCCTTTTCCAATCAGCATAAACCTGAAAACTGGCTGTAAAATCATCGGGCATAATGCAAAGCATCAGGTCACGGCCATCTTCACGGCCACCATAAAGCCGGTTCAATACGCTTTCGTAATTGAAAATGGAAGCACGGTATATTTTTGCAAAGGAAGGAGCAATTGGCTTCTGACCGGAAGTTTTGGGATTAACCACTGCTCCTTTTCCATAATTTACCCTTACTGTAATTGTTGAAAACACCTGAAGCTCCCTTGAAGCAGGTACAAAACGTGCCGGATAAACGGCAAGACGTGCAATACGGAAATCCCGCATCACCATCGGATCTTCCATCTTCGCCATTTCTTTTGGAAAAACCTCATCCGAGCCGTAAACATCGGCATTCTCAAGGTATTTTGATTCAGGCTGACCTTCCCACCAGCTTGCCCTTGCAGGTGGTACCATAATGTTCTTAAAAACATGTAATTCGCCGGTTTTCAATACTTCAACACTAATTCCCGAGAGGTCAGGAACAGCCAGAATTTTGGCGATGTAAGGCAAATCGGGAATACCAGCATTGGAGGAAGCTACATCCGACAGCAGGTCGATGGCCTGGTATGTCTTCCCGTCGGTAACCAGTTGTTTAACATCAAAGCCCGAAATTTCAATTTTTATTACTGTACTTTGATCGTCATCCTGCAAAATCGTCACCGCCGGGGGTGTGTTTTGTGATTTGTTTTTGTCCAGCGAAACCCAATCAGCCTTAATTTGTAATGGAAGTAACGCTGCAATCGTAAGCAAAGAGAGTAAAAATCTTTTTCCCATAGTAAGTGCGTGTTTATTAAGTTAGCAAATTTGTTCCCTCGTCTGATCTGAATTAAAAAAGATCATTGATTGTACTTTTAATATCCAACCCATTAAGATTGCAAAAATAGCAAAGGTTGCCTGTTTTTATGTTTTTTTTTAATTGCACATTGATTCAGGTCGGCTGATTTTCAGGCAAAAACGGCTTTAGGCCTTTTTTTTATCAGAAAAACCTACAAATCCATGGCACAATTCACTCAGTCAACTCGATTTCATGGTCGTATTTCATTGGAATATTCTATTTTCACAGCTCATATTAACCAATCATCAGGACAAATGAGCAACAGGGGACTTTTTGCATTATTCATTCTTTTTATGCTGACAATAAAACCAGTAACAGGTCAGGAAAAAAACAGCATAACATCATTAATTACTTGGCGTGCAATGGGGCCCTACCGCTGTGGCTCCTGGATTTCAGCCATTGCAGGACCATTTTCCGAAACGCCCGGTTACAAATACACCTGGTATGTTGCCGGCAGGCATGGCGGGGTTTGGAAAACCATCAACAACGGAACAACTTTTTTCCCGGTTTTCGATTCAACAGGCGTGTGCAGCATTGGCGCAATCGCTGTTTCGCCATCAAATCCTGAAATTGTGTGGGTGGGAACCGGCGAATCCTTTAGTGCACGGAGCAGCCACGCAGGAAAAGGGATTTTTAGGTCAACCGACGGAGGTAAAACATGGCAAAACATGGGGCTTGATGATTCACATCACATCTCACAAATTGTTATTCACCCCATTAATCCCAACATCCTTTGGGTGGCGGTGATGGGTCATTTGTTTACACCCAACAACATGCGGGGCGTTTATAAAACTACGGATGGTGGAAGAAATTGGGAAAGGGTGCTTTTTATTGATGAAAACACCGGAATTATTGATCTGATTTGCAATCCCCGCAACCCTGACGTCCTGTTTGCAGCAGCCTATGAAAAGTACCGCTATCCGTGGCATTTCGAGGCCGGAGGAAAAAAAAGTGCCATTTTTCGTTCACTGGATGGTGGAAAAAAATGGGAAAAGCTGAAAAATGGCTTGCCCGAAGGAAAATTGGGGAAAATCGGACTGGCTCTTTGTTATTCGCAACCACAAATTGTATATGCCGTCGTTGAAAACCTAAATCCAAAACCGGGCGTCACCATTGATGAAACCGTTCAGATGAATTACCTGCGCGACCCATATTTTGATCAAATGATCGGCGGCGAAGTTTACAGGTCAGAAAATGGTGGCGAAACGTGGGAAAAAAGAAACGATTCAACCTGCAATGTGAGCGCAAAAGCAGCATATTCGTTTAACAAAATCATGGTTGCATCAGACAATCCTGATATTCTTTACATCACCAGCGATCTTTTGCTTTTTTCTGAAGATGGCGGAAAAACCTGGCCCGACTGCAACTGGCCACCGGAAAAACTCAGCCAGACCATTTTTGGCGACCATCGCGCTTTGTGGATGGACCCAAATGACGGACTGCACATTCTGGTTGGCAGCGATGGCGGGGTTTACGAATCTTTTGACCGCGGGAAAACTTTCACCTTCCATGATAATATTCCGCTTGGCGAAATTTATATTGTTGAAACTGACAATGCAAACCCATACAATATTTATTTAGGACTTCAGGACCATGATGGGTGGAAAGGCCCGTCAAATGCGTGGAGCGGGCAAATTGGCGCTGACGACTGGGATATCATTGGGATGTGGGACGGAATGTACACCCGGGTTGACCCACACGATAACCGGTGGGCATACATCACAACCCAGTTTGGAGCACATCACCGGGTTGATCAGTGGCTGGGCGAAAGGGTAAAAATTGAACCCCGTGCCGCAGAGGGAAAACCCTCCTACCGGTATTGCTGGACTACTCCGATTGAATTATCGCCGCACAATCCGAAAATCATTTACACCGGGGCTCAACTGGTGCTTCGATCGTTCGACCAGGGAAACAACTGGGAAGAAATCAGCCCCGACCTTACTACCAACAATCCTCAAAAAATTGCCGGAAAAGGTCACATGAAGTATTGTACCATCACGACCCTCGCTGAATCGCCCGTTAAAGCCGGCATCATTTGGGCGGGAACCGATGATGGCCGGGTATGGATGACGCCCGACCACGGAAAAACCTGGAATGAATTTACAAAACAAATTGCCGGTTTGGGGGGAAATGAAAATTATTGGGTGAACCGTGTTGCTGCATCACCCCACAATGCTGGCAAAGCTTACGTTTGCAAATCGGGCTATCATTTTGACGACTTCCGCCCATTGGTTTTAAAAACCGATGATTTTGGAAAAACCTGGCAAAAAATTACTGA
The DNA here is from genome assembly GCA_937950125.1 of uncultured Bacteroidota bacterium. Taxonomy (GTDB): domain Bacteria; phylum Bacteroidota; class Bacteroidia; order Bacteroidales; family 4484-276; genus CALFEP01. The sequence continues at coordinate 1,785 of CALFEP010000144.1, read as the reverse complement.
GGGATTACCCGAATCTCCTGTGAATGTAATTGCCGAAGACCCAAAGGTTGCTGGTTTGCTTTATCTTGGAAATGACGAGGGAGTTTTTATCAGTTTTAATGATGGAAAAAACTGGCAACCACTACAAAACAACATGCCGCCGGCTTTGGTAAAGGATTTGAAAATACATCCAACCGAAAACGACCTGGTTGTTGGAACCTATGGTCGGGGAGCTTTCATTGCCGACATCTGGCCATTACAGCATTTTAATGATGATATTTTGCAGCATGAAGTTTTCCTTTTTCCCATCGAACCAAAACCACAGCGCAATTATTCGGAGCGTGCCTGGTGGGGAAATTATCAGATGCCGGGAGACGATCATCTTTTAACGCCTAACGAACCCAACGGCCTGGCATTGTACAGCTATCTGTCAGAAAATATAGCTGATTCGGCCTGGATTGAGATTTGTAAAGAAGATGAAATGCCGGTTGATACCTTACTTTTGGAAAAAACGCCAGGATTTGTACTCAATTACTGGGATTGCCTTGAAGCCCTACCGGGATTTTACAGGATAAAACTTCACCTGGGCGATCTGTTGAAGGAGCAAAAGGCAGAAGTTAAAAATCCTCCAGTATGGCCAGTGGGGTATGGGGTAAAGCAATAGCAAATGAAAAGCTGTTCAACAAAAAAGGATGAAGCATTTTTTCGCCCCATCCTTTTTTTGTCTTGATAAGCAGAACAATCGTCATTTCCGTCCGGCGGGAACATTGTTTACCACCAGAATATCTTCTGAGCCGGTAAAAGTGCCTCCACCTACCTTTTCACCCAATAGGGTTAAGGTATTGTACGATCCAATGTTCAAAGGCAGGTTTTTAATGGCTGACATCAGAAATTTGGCCACGAAATTCCCCTGGTCGTCAGCCTTCCAGCTATTGATTTCGATTCCGTTAAGGGTTACCGTTGAGCCCAACACCAGTCCATAGGCAATGTCGGTGTGAATAGTAACAATTTCTCCCTGATGCTGAAGATTCAATACATGGGGCGAAACCTGGATGTCGATTACATCCTGTGCTGACACTTGAAAAGGTAAAAAAGCCATTACAACTAATAAAGAAAAGATTGCCCGAATGCTGTTTTGTAGTCTTGAACTCATTTTTCCCTCCTTTTTGTAAAAAGTGAAATTTTGAAATTTGGTTTTTGAACACGCGTTCAAAAGTACTTTACATTAATCCGAAATCCGTTACAGAATTTTCAGTTTTTTGTACAAAATTTTCAGATTGTGCCAATAGGATTTTCTTATTTCTGAATCCCTGCCTGGCGGTAGACAGGCTCAACGAGGATTTTGGTAATTGTCATTCCATTCTCTACAAATATGAATCCTCTGCGAGGATTTTTCAAGGTTGGTTGCATTTTCCAACATTTTGCATGTTGCAGAAATGTAGAAACGGCAACCAGTGATGTTTTCCAACATCGTAGATGTTGCCTAATTGTAGATTCATGCACCCCGGGGCATATTCACAACATCGTAGATGTTGCATAAAATCCGGAATAAGGTTTTTGTCTGAAAACCATCAAAATCCGGATTGTTTTCAAAAATAAAACCTGACAAGCCCCCAAAGACTTGTCAGGTTTTTTACGTCAAAAAAACGCTGTAAAAGATTATTTCACAATGAGTTTTCTTGTAACAATCCGGTTATCATCTGTTATTCTGACAAAATAAATGCCCGGTTTCAATCCCGATATATCCATCGCCGGATGATTGCAGTTGGACACAGACAATGCCGTTTGCCCCGCTGCATCAACGAT
>CALFEP010000143.1 GCA_937950125.1 uncultured Bacteroidota bacterium | reverse complement strand
CCGGCGACCTTCCCGATCCTGTCGGGACGCGATAACCGGACTACGCTATACCCCGTTGCATTTATTTGAAATCCAGCGGAGAGAGGGGGATTCGAACCCCCGGTACCCGTGATTAGGTACGACAGTTTAGCAAACTGTTGGTTTCAGCCACTCACCCACCTCTCCAGATATTTCTTTGCAGATTTGCGACAATTTAGTCCTGAACATTCGGGATTGGTTTCAGCCACTCACCCATCTGGTTTCAGTCTTTAAAAAGAACGTTTTTTCAATTGGGCTGCAAAAATAGGAAAACCATTTTTATTACCAAACAATTTTTTTAACTGAAATCAACATTTGACTGAGTTTTCTTGACATTTCTGATTATAAACCGTCTAAATTGCTCAGATTAAGAGGTTATCAGAAAAAAAATATGAATTTTGCCAAAACAAATTACAACCCAAACAAGAAAAAATAATATGAGCGGAAAAACATTTGCAGAAAAAATCTTCAATGCCGAAGCAGGCAGCATAGTCTTTGCACGTCCAGACATTATTTTAACCCATGATAATACTTCAAGTATAGCGGGTACCTTTAAAAAAATGAATGGAACAAAGGTTGCCGATCCGGATCAATTGCTTATTGTTCTTGACCATAATGCGCCCCCCACAAGTTCAAAACTGGCCAACCAGTATCAGCAAATTCGTGATGTTGTTAAAGAACAGGGCATCAAGAAATTTTATGATATTGGCAGGGGCATTTGTCATCAAATCATGTCTTATCATGCAAAACCGGGGATGATAATTGTTGGAAGCGACAGCCATACATGTACAGCAGGGGCTTTCAATGCTTTTGCCGCTGGTATCGACAGAACTGAATCAGCAGGTTTATGGAAACAAGGTGAAACCTGGTTCAGAGTCCCCGAATCAATTAAAATTACCCTTAACGGAAAACTACCTGAGGGGGTTTCGTCAAAAGACCTTTCGCTTTGGATAATTGGCATGTTGGGCTCCAGCGGCGCTGATTACATGTCGATCGAATATCACGGTGACGGAATAAATTATCTTACCATTTCCGACAGAATGACCATTGCCAATCTTGCATCGGAAATGGGCGCTAAAAACGCCGTTTTCCCTGCTGATGAAATCCTTGATGAGTTTTTAAATGAAAAAATTGATGGAATCTGGGCTGATCCTGATGCAAGGTATTTTAAAGAAATTGAAATACATCTCAACGATTTGTTCCCGGTAGTTGCAGCACCACATCATGTCGATAATGTAAAAGCACTTTCGGAGGTTCAGGGAACAAAAATCCAACAGGCGTTGATTGGCACCTGCACCAATGGCCGCCTGCAGGATTTGAGAGAAGCTGCTAAAGTTTTAAAAGACAAACAAATCCCAGCTGACGTTCAGCTACTGATTATCCCGGCGTCACGCGAAATTTATCTTGAAGCCATGAAAGAGGGGCTCATCGAAATTTTCATGAAGGCCGGCGCGCAGGTATTGGCAACATCCTGTGGCCCATGTCTTGGAACAGGACAGGGTATTCCGGCTGACGGATACACCGTGATTTCCACAGCGAACCGAAATTTCAAAGGTAGAATGGGAAACAAAGAGTCGGCCATTTACCTGGCTTCACCAGCTGCTGTTGCCATGTCGGCATTAAAAGGTGAAATTGTTGATCCACGTGGTTTAACAGCAAATGACAAATTCCCCTTTTCGATTGAACAAAGTGCTACTGTTGAAGTAAAAACAGGTGACGACAGGCTTTCTGACAAAGTTTGGAATTACGCCGATGTGGATAATTTAAATACCGACCAAATGTTCGCAGGAAATCTGACATACAACATTTTATCAACAGAACCTGATAAAATTTTGCCGCATCTTTTCAAAGGTTTTGACGATAGCTTTGCCGAAAGGGTAACTGAAAATGACATAATTGTTGCCGGTGCAAATTTTGGATGTGGAAGTTCACGCGAACATCCGTCGGTTGGGTTGGCTTTTGCCGGAATTAAAGCTGTGATTTGTAAGTCAGTAAACAGAATATTTTATCGGTCATCGGTAAACCAGGGTTTACCCATTATTTTGGTTCCAGCAGCTGTGGATGCATACAAACAGGGTGATAAGGTTATCATCGATTTCGAAGCAGGAAAGGTTACCATTGCTGATAAATCATATGATTTTGCACCACTACCCGAAAAATTGCTGAAAATTTTCAATGCAAAAGGGCTTGTGAATTACATCAAAGAAACCGCCTGATTGTAAAAAGCTGTAAGATTTTACCTTACAACAAAAAGCATTTCAAACTGTTATCTATCGCTCAGATAACAGTTTTTTTTTGTTTACGAAAGATTCTATGAAGAAAAGCCTTCGAATAATAGTAATCACACTATTCTTACTTGTCTCCTATCTAATCGTTCTACAGTTTTATCCGAAAAATGCCAACCGTTTCCCCTTCTTAGCGCTACTTTTTCTGGGCGACCTCTATGTGTTCAATGCCATCAAAAACTGGATTTTACAAAAAAACAAACTACTTCGTTACTTCCTGATTTCAGCCTATTGGGCTCCCTTGTTTTTGCTAATAGTAACCGTTGCTTCTTCAATTTTTCATATTGAAACCAATGCTGTAAATTCTGTCAAAAACTACGTTTATGGATTTATTTTTTCAGCCTATGCCGCCAAAATAATTCCGGTTTTTTTCCTTCTTATTGCCGATATAATCAAAGGTGTAAGACATTTAAATCATAAAGTTTCCAAAAAAATTGAAAGCCACGAAACGCATTCATCCGGTACCCGGATTTCGAGGAATGAATTTCTGAAAAAGGCAGGACTGGCTGGTGGTGGGTTTATTTTCAGCAGCTTGATTTTCGGTATGTTGAAATGGGTTTACGATTTTAAAATCCATCATGTCCGCCTCACCTTACCCAATCTTCCAAGAAACTTTGATGGGCTGAAGATTGTTCAGATTTCTGATCTTCATCTGGGAAGTTGGGCTTCTGCCGATCCCTTGAATGATGCTATCGCAAGAATTAATTCCCTTGAACCCGACCTGGTATTTTTTACCGGTGACCTTGTAAATTACAAAACTGATGAAGCATTTCCATTTCATGAATCTCTTAAAAAACTGCATTCAAAATACGGAGTTTTCGCAACCCTGGGAAACCATGATTATGGTGACTATACCCGATGGCCTTCTGCCGAGGCAAAAAAAGAAAACATGACTGATTTGTATTCGTTTTTTGATGAAATTGGATGGAAGTTATTAAATAACTCTAATCAGCTCATCGACATTGGAGGCGAAAAAATTGCAGTAATTGGGGTTGAAAACTGGGGGGCTTTTTCACGTTTCCCGCGTTATGGCGATATTCAAAAAGCAGTAACGGGAACTGAAGACACAAGCGTGAAACTGCTCTTATCGCATGATCCATCACACTGGGAAGAAATTATCACCAAGCAACAGCCCGACATCGACATTACCTTTTCAGGCCATACTCATGGGTTTCAATTTGGTATCGAAATCAGGAAATTAAAATGGAGCCCTGCACAGTATATTTACAAGCATTGGGCAGGATTGTATCAGGAACAGACCAACGGGCGAAAACCACAATACCTTTATGTTAACCGCGGACTGGGCACCATAGGCTACCCGGGGCGGGTAGGTATTTTGCCTGAAATTACCCTATTTGAATTATGGTCATAAAAAAAGGAGGTTTGAAACCTCCCTTTTCTTTTTATTCAAAATGAATTATCCTATCGAAATCAGTCTTTTGGGTTTCTCTTTGGCTTCTTCTCTTTTTGGAAGATTAATTGTCAAAACCCCTTCACTGTAATTAGCCTTAATGCTTTTTTCCTCGATGGTTTTGGGAAGTGTAAAACTTCTTTTAAAAGCACTGTAGCTGAATTCACGCCTTGTAAACTGGCCATTTTCCTTCTCTTCGTTTTTGGCTTCCACTTCCGAAGAAATGACCAACAAATTGTTGTCAAGTTCAATTTTGAAATCATCCTTTTTCATGCCTGGCGCAGCCATTTCGACAACATATTCATCCTTGGTTTCCTTGATATTAACGGCCGGCATGGTCGAATTGTCGAAAGTTGTGTTTGATAAATCAAAAATGTCTCTGTTGAAAAAATCGTTGAAAAAAGTAGGGAACAAATCCCTGTTTCTGAATTTTACCAGTGTCATGGTTTTATCCTCCTGTTATTTTAAGTTTAACAATCAGTTTGATTTTTAAAAACTGTCAGACCCTTGTCAAACAATATACCAGGTGATAATAGCATTGGATTTTCGTAAAATTTTTAAGCAAATATGCCATTTAGGCATATTAATAGAAAAAAAACGAATAAAACCGGAAATAATGTCATGTTTTATTTTAGTTATAATAAATCAAACCAATCTTTCACAAGGATGCATTTGTTTTCGGGTTCCTTGAAATGTCTGAATTCGTTGGTTTTGTTGTTGTAAATGTAATCTTCACTCCATTTCTTATGATTTTTTTGAACCTGGCTTATGGCATCGATTGCGAAATACAATTCGTCATCTGTCATGGTAGGATGTAAGGATAATCTGATCCAGCCTGGCTTTTTACTAAGGTCACCATGATTGATCAGATCGGTGATTTCTTTTGATTTATCGTAACTCACATCTAACAAAAAATGCCCGTAAGTTCCGGCACAAGCGCATCCTCCACGTACCTGAATTCCAAATTTATCGTTCAGCAATTTTACAACCAGGTTAAAATGGATGTCGTCGATGTAAAAAGAAATAATCCCGAGTCGGTCGTTAACATTGTCGGCCAGAATATGAACTCCGGGGATTTTTGTCAATTCTTCAAACGCTATTTTCACAAGTTCTTTTTCCCTGTGCTCGATGTTTTGTACACCCATTTGGTTTTTCAACCCGATACATAGTGCAGTTTTTATGGTTTGCAAAAAACCAGGAGTTCCCCCATCTTCACGGGCTTCAATATCGTCAACATATTTAAACTCACCCCAGGGGTTGGTCCAGTCAACCGTTCCACCCCCTGGATTGTCGGGTACTTTACTTGTGTAAATTTTACTATTGAAAATCAGCACACCTGAAGTGCCGGGGCCACCTAAGAATTTGTGAGGCGAAAACATGATGGCATCCAAAGCTTCCATTGGGTCTTCGGGGTGCATGTTCATATCAACATAGGGCGCTGAAGCCGCAAAATCAATAAAACACAATCCACCGTTTTCGTGCATAATTTTTGCCATTTGATGGATGGGAGTCGAAATTCCGGTGACATTTGAACACGCTGTAAATGAGCCGATTTTCATTTTTCGGTTTTTGTATTTTTCAAGTTCATATTGCAACTCATTCAAATCGACCAAAAGATCTTTATCGGGTTTAAGCTGAACCACGTCGGCAATGGTTTCGAACCAGGACGTGTGGTTTGAGTGGTGCTCCATGTGGGTGATAAAAACAACAGGGCGTTCTTCATCAGGCAGCCTAAAAATGGCATCCATTTTCTGCATCGCCTTGAAACCGAGAATCCGCTGAAATTTGTTTACAACCGTTGTCATTCCCGAACCTGCTGTGATAATTACATCGTCAGGGCCAGCATTCACATGTTCCTTTATTTTTTTTTGAGCCAAATGGTAAGCATTGGTCATCATCGTACCGGTCTCGCTGGTTTCGGTGTGCGTATTTCCGACAAAAGGACCAAAGCGATACGATAGGACTTCTTCGATTGGTTTGTAAAGCCGTCCGCTGGCTATCCAGTCTGCATACACAATTTTCTTTTCCCCGTAAGGGGATAAAAACGTCTGGTCGATTCCGATGATGTTCTTTCTGAACTTTTCAAAAGTATTTTCCATAGTGGGGATTATCAGTTTAACAAGCAGTTTGGGTTGATAAGCGGCAAAAATATTAATTTCCGGTTTTGATAATTTACAGGTTGACAATAAAATAAAAAAAGCTCCGAAAAGGAGCTTAAAAAAATACTTTATGAAAAAAACTATTTTGTAATCTTCGTCAGAACCTGAGAACCGGCAAGTTTTCCTTTTGTGTAGGTTTCGGTTTTAACTACGCCAACACCTTCGGCAATCCACTGAATGGTTTTCGATTCGATGGTCATCATCGATTTGGTAATTACATCAGCCGAAATTTTGAAGCAATCGAAACTTCCTGCAGTGGTCGTGATGGTTTCACGGGTTTCAACCTTCCTGTCCTTCACCTGAACATTGGTCGTAAACATAGGTATTCCGGAAACTGTAACATCAACATTTACTTCACCTGCCGGCAATGTAGCACCTACCGAAAGGTCGGACGGGATAAATAGTTCATCAGATTTTACAACTACGGCCATATCTGGGTTTTGTCTGTACTGATCGAGGTTGATGCCTTTGGTAAAATCATCCATGTTTAAATAGAACTTTCCATCAACACATTTTACCTCAAAACTTGTTTTGATGTCTTTCTCATTTTTGTCTTGTGCCTTCAGCGTCTGCTCAATAACAAACACCGAGGCATTTCCAACCTGTTTGTTATCCACAACTTTCTGAGTTTGAACTGCATCTTTTCTCCCTTTTTTATCGTAACTGGTGTATACAAGTTCAGTTCCTTTTTTTGTAGGATAAAAATATTTGCAATCCTGTGCTTTAAGTTGAGGAACAGAGACAGAGAAAAGGAAAAAACAAGAAAATACAATGGATTTTAATACTTTAGTTTTCATAATATTAAGAATTTAAGTTGGTTTGAAAAACAATGATCGTTCCTGAAATCGTCTTCAAAGCTAAAATTGTTTTTCAAACCAACTCTACCAGAAATTTATCTGGCATATTTATAATCTTTTCCTGGATAATAAGCTGCAGTGCCCAATTGTTCCTCGATACGGAGCAACTGGTTATATTTTGCAATCCTGTCGGAACGGCTGGCAGAGCCGGTTTTAATCAAACCGGTGTTGAGCGCAACTGCAAGGTCGGCAATGGTTGTATCTTCGGTTTCGCCGGAACGGTGGCTCATCACAGCGGTGTAGGCATTGCGATACGCAAGGTTTACGGCTTCGATGGTTTCGGTGAGTGTCCCGATCTGGTTCACTTTAACAAGAATTGAATTGGCAACTCCTTTATCGATACCCATTTGCAACCGTGAAGAATTGGTAACGAACAAATCATCACCAACCAACTGTATTTTGCCGCCCATTTTTTCGGTCATCATTTTCCAGCCATCCCAGTCATCCTCGGCCATACCGTCTTCGATGGAAATAATTGGATATTTCTGAACCCACTCGTTCCAAAAATCAACCATTTGCGAAGGCGTAAGTTTCTCGCCTGTCGATTTTTTGAGGTGATAGACATTTTCTTCAGGAATATAATATTCGGATGAAGCGGGATCGAGGGCGAGGTAAACATCCTTACCGGGCTGGTATCCGGCTTTTTCGATGGCCTGAAGAATCACCATAATGGCTTCTTCGTTCGATTTGAGGTTTGGAGCAAAGCCGCCTTCATCACCTACGTTGGTTGAATATCCGGCTTTTTTGAGAACACTCTTGAGGTTGTGAAAAACTTCAGCGCCCATTCTGATAGCATCAGCAAAACTGGGCGCATTTACTGGCATGATCATAAATTCCTGAAAATCGATAGAATTGTCGGCATGTGAACCGCCGTTAATGATGTTCATCATTGGGATCGGGAGGGTTTTTGCTCCTACTCCGCCGAGGTAACGGTACAGCGACTGGCCTGTTTCGATGGCTGCAGCATGCGCTACTGCAAGCGAAACGCCAAGAATGGCATTGGCGCCGAGGTTTGCCTTGTTGTTTGAACCATCGATTTCGATCATTTTTTTGTCGATTTCAACCTGGTCGAGGATGTAATAGCCTTTAAGTTCCTCATTTAGTGTAGTATTAACGTTGTTTACGGCTTTTAAAACTCCTTTGCCAAGATAGCGATCTTTTTCATCATCTCTAAGTTCGACAGCTTCGTGCACACCGGTGGAAGCGCCAGAAGGAATTGCAGCCCGACCCATAGTTCCACTGTCGGTTAATACTTCAACCTCAACTGTTGGATTTCCACGTGAATCCAAGATCTGACGAGCATGTACATTAATAATTGAACTCATAGTAATTTCTTTTTCTGTTTTAAATTATTCTTAAATAAAAAAAAGGATAAAGCTTAATAAAACTTCATCCTTTGGTTTGGTATTATTAAAAAAGCAAATTTTTATTCAGCTTTTTTTTCGTTTTCATCCTTAGTTTCGGACGATTGAGTTTCTTCTGATGCATTCTCAGCTACCGGCGATTCTGTTACCTCAGGTTCGGGTTCAGCAACCGGAGCGGGTTTGGTTTCACCGGATGCTTTTTCAGGTCTGGTCTCGGTAACTTCTTTCGATTTTCCTGATCCTCTTCTGCTCCTTCTCCGGGTTTCGGTTTTTGCTGCGGTTGTTCCGAGCAACAATTCGTTGTAATCAACCAGTTCAATCAGACACATTTCTGCATTATCGCCAATCCGGTTACCCATTTTAATAATTCGGGTATATCCACCGGGGCGGTTTGCAATTTTCTTTGAAACTTCCCTAAAAAGTTCATTTACAGCTTCTTTGCTTTGGAGATAGCTGAAAACCATTCTTCTTGAGTGGGTTGTATCATCTTTTGAACGGGTTATCAGCGGCTCGACATAAGTACGTAATGCTTTGGCCTTTGCCACTGTGGTGGTGATTCTTTTATGCAAAATCAATGAAGTAGCCATATTGGAGAGCATCGCCTTACGATGTGCGCTTTTTCTGCTCAAATGGTTGATTTTCTTGCTGTGTCTCATTTTTCAATTATTCCTTGTCTAATTTATACTTCGAAACATTCATCCCAAATTCGAGGGCTTTTGATTTCACCAACTCTTCGAGCTCGGTGAGTGATTTTTTACCAAAATTCCTGAATTTCAGAAGGTCATTTTTATTAAAAGCCACCAAATCACCCAAAGTTTCAACATCGGCAGCTTTGAGGCAGTTCAGTGCACGTACCGAAAGATCGAGGTCGATAAGTTTGGTTTTGAGTAATTGCCTGATGTGCAGCGAATTTTCGTCAAATTCTTCTGTTACATTCTTTTCTTCGGTTTCAAGGGTTATTTTCTCATCTGAAAACAACATGAAATGATGGATAAGAATTTTGGCTGATTCTTTGAGGGCTTCTTTTGGATAAATAGAACCGTCGGTGGTTACTTCCATTACGAGTTTTTCGTAGTCGGTTTTCTGTTCAACCCTAAAATTTTCGACTTCATATTTTACATTACGAACCGGGGTATGAATAGAATCGATAAAAATGGTTCCCATGGTTGCATTCGCAATTCTGTTTTCGTCAGCCGGAACATATCCTCTGCCTTTGTTAACAGTTATTTCCATCGACAGTTTTACTGAGGTTTCCATGTTACAGATTACCACATCGGGGTTTAATACCTGAAAAACACTTAGGTATTTGTTGATATCTCCGGCTTTAAAAACTTCTTGTCCCGAAATAACCACAAGAATTTTTTCGGTTGTTTCTTCGTCAACAAGTTTTTTAAATCGCACCTGTTTCAGGTTGAGAATAATTTCGGTGATATCTTCCACTACACCTTTGATGGTGGAGAACTCCTGATCTACACCTTCGATCCTCACTGAAGTAATAGCATAACCTTCAAGGGACGACAGCAGTATCCTTCGCAGTGCATTCCCGATTGTAATTCCAAAACCGGGTTCGAGAGGACGAAATTCGAATACACCTCTGTATTCGTTCGATTCAACCATTATCACCTTGTCAGGTTTTTGAAATGCTAAAATTGCCATGATTTAAACCTTTTGGTTTCTAAATATTTAAAAACTTACTTATTATTTGGAGTACAACTCGACGATGAGCTGTTCGTTGATGTTTTCCGGTATTTCGGCTCTTTCCGGATAATTCAGGAATTTTCCTGTCATTTTTTCGCCATCCCACTCAAGCCATGCAAAACCATGCGATCTTGAAGCAAGCGAATTGGTGATTACTTCAAGGGATTTTGATTTTTCACGAACGCCTACCACATCTCCGGGTCGGATTGAGTATGAGGGTACATTAACTACTTCGCCATTGACGGTAATGTGCCGGTGCGAAACCAACTGCCGTGAAGCTGCACGCGAAGGAGCAATGCCCAGCCGGAATACTACATTGTCCAGCCGTGCTTCGATGAGTTGAAGCAAAACTTCTCCGGTGATACCCTTTTTGCTGCTTGCTCGCTGGAAAGTAACACGGAATTGCTTTTCAAGAATACCATAGGTATATTTGGCTTTTTGCTTTTCGGCCAACTGAACGCCATACTCTGAGGCTTTCTTTCTTCTTTTGTTCAATCCGTGCTGTCCCGGAGGGTAGTTTTTCTTTTCAAAACTTTTATCAGCACCAAAAATTGGCTCACCAAATTTTCTTGAAATTCTTGATTTTGGCCCAATATATCTTGCCATTGTTATTTATTAGTTTTTAGTGTTTTCCAAATAAAAATCAATTAAACTCTTCTGCGTTTTGGAGGACGGCAACCATTGTGTGGCAATGGGGTAATGTCGTTAATTTCGGTAACTTCAATGCCGGCTGAGTGTATGGTTCTGATAGCAGACTCGCGTCCTGAACCAGGTCCCTTCACATACACTTTTACTTTGCGTAAACCGAGATCAAATGCAACTTTGGAGCAATCTTCGGCTGCCATCTGAGCTGCATAGGGTGTATTTTTTTTCGACCCCCTGAATCCCATCTTTCCTGATGATGACCAAGAGATTACCTGACCTGCATTGTTGGTCAGCGAAACAATAATGTTGTTAAACGAAGCGCTTACAAAGGCTTTTCCGTAAGGTTCAACCTTTACGACTCTTTTCTTTACGCTTCTTCCTGGTTTTGTTGTTTTAGCCATTTTAATATCTCTTTCTAAAATTTTTTGCTAAAAGATGGTTTAACAATGTTAGCCAATGATTATCCTTTAGGTGCTTTTTTCTTGTTTGCAACAGTCTTTTTTCTTCCCTTACGTGTGCGTGCGTTGTTTTTGGTTGACTGACCTCTGACGGGTAAGCCAAGACGGTGACGGATTCCACGATAAGTTCCAATGTCCATCAACCTTTTGATATTCATCTGGACTTCTGACCTGAGGGCTCCTTCAACCTTGTACTCGTCGCTAATGATGGTCCTGATTTTGTTTTGTTCATCATCAGTCCATTCTTGCACCTTTTTGTTTTCATCAACTTCGGCTTTGCCGAGGATTTCGGCAGCCAGGTTTTTGCCTATTCCGTAAACGTAGGTCAGCCCGATTACACCTCTCTTATTTTTTGGTAAATCAATACCTGCAATACGTGCCATAATTAATGTAATTTAATGTTATTACCCTTGTCTTTGTTTGTACTTAGGATTTTTTTTGTTAATCACGTACAATCTGCCTTTGCGGCGGACGATTTTGCAATCTGGTGTTCTTTTTTTAATAGATGCTCTTACTTTCATATCGTTGATTTGTTACTTGTACCTGAATGTAATTCTACCTTTTGACAAATCATAGGGCGACATTGCAATTTTTACCCGGTCACCAGGAAGAATTTTGATGTAATGCATTCTCATTTTGCCTGAAATATGGGTGGTAATCACATGTCCATTTTCAAGCTCAACCCTGAACATTGCATTTCCCAATGATTCTATCACTGTTCCGTCCTGTTCAATTACAAATTGTTTCGCCATTATGAAAAAGTCTGTTATTTTTCCTGTTAATTGTGGTTTTTCAAAACCTCGTAAATATAATCAAATGTTGATAAAATTTCTGCTTTGCCCTTTCTTATCACTACATCGTGCTCGTAATGTGCCGAGGGCATTCCGTCTTTGGTACGAATGGTCCAACCATCCTTTGACTGATAAACATTTTTAATTCCAAGGTTTATCATGGGTTCAATAGCCAGAACCATACCTGCCATTAACTCTTTGCCTTTTCCGCGTTTCCCGAAATTAGGCACCTCTGGTTTTTCGTGAAGGTCTTTCCCTAATCCATGACCGACAAGATCGCGGACAACGGAATATCCAAAACCTTCGACATACGACTGAACTGCATGACTAATATCGCCAATCCGGTTGCCCGAAATGGCAACATCAATTGCTTTGTAAAGCGATTCTTTCGTACGCTCCATCAGCATTTTCACCTTATCCTGAATTTCGCCAACGGCAAAAGTGAACGCCGAGTCGCCAAAATAGCCATTCTTTTTTACTCCACAATCAATAGAGACAATATCTCCGTTTTTTAAAACATAATCACCAGGGATTCCATGAACAACAACATCATTTACAGAGGTGCACAGTGAGGCGGGAAAACCACGATAACCTTTAAAACCTGGAATGGCTTTATTATCGCGGATAAACTCCTCAGCTACCTTGTCGAGATGCCTGGTTGTAACTCCTGGTTTAATGTGCCTGGCTACTTCGGCTAACGTTTTACCAACAAGTAAAGAACTTTCTCTTATTAACTCTATTTCTTCTTCTGTTTTAATAAGGATCATTTTCTGATCTTTTAATTTCAGGTCATTACATTCCCGAAGATCTTCCTTTGATCCTGCCGGATTTTGTCAATCCATCATAATGACGCATCAGTAGATGGCTTTCTATTTGTTGCAATGTATCGAGGACAACACCTACAAGAATGAGCAAAGATGTGCCTCCATAAAACTGCGCAAACTGCTGGTTAACACCTATCAGACGTACAAATGCCGGCATAATTGCTACAAATCCCAGGAATAATGATCCTGGCAAAGTAATTCTGGACATGACATTATCAATAAATTCGGCGGTTTTACGGCCAGGTTTTACGCCTGGTATGAAACCTCCGTTTTTCTTCATATCGTCGGCCATTTGATTGGGGTTGACCGTAATGGCTGTGTAAAAGTAGGTAAACATTACGATAAGAATGAAGAAGACCACATTGTACCACAAACCATTGATATTGGTAAAAGCAGCAGCGAAACCAGTCAATGTTTCGGATTGTGCATACTGTGCAATGGTCAACGGAAGGAACATAATTGCCTGAGCAAAAATGATTGGCATAACTCCGGCAGCATTTACCTTAAGGGGGATATACTGCCGCACTCCACCGTATTGTTTGTTTCCTACTATTCGTTTGGCATACTGTACAGGAATTCTTCGTGTTCCTTGCACCAAGAGAATAGTGATAAGGATGACGCCAACCAAAACAATTAATTCAACAATAAAAATTACCAAACCACCGCCCTGCTCTTCCATTCTTGAAACAAATTCGCCAAACAATGCAAACGGCAACCTGGCTATGATACCTATCATAATGATGAGTGAAATACCATTTCCGATACCTTTATCGGTAATTTTTTCACCCAGCCACATGACGAACATCGAACCAGCGGTAAGCATTATAATGGACGAAATTCCAAAGAAGGAAAACACAGAGTGTGAAGTAACATTTGGATTGAATGGATAAATTGCTTGTGGTGGAAGTTGTGAAACAAGGTTGGCAATGTAAGCCGGCGACTGGAAAACAAGGATGATCACTGTGAGATAACGGGTGATCTGATTGATTTTTTTTCTGCCGCTTTCACCTTCCTTCTGAAGCCTCTGGAAATATGGAATTGCCATACCCAACAACTGAACTACAATGGATGCCGAGATGTAAGGCATAATTCCCAGCGCAAAAATAGATGCATTGGAAAAAGCACCGCCGGAAAACATGTTGAGCAGTCCGAGAAGGCCTGATGAAGCCTGTTGTTGCAATGCGTCAAGCATAGCAGGATCAACTCCCGGCAGAACAACATACGATCCTAAACGGTAAAGCAGGATAATGCCTAATGTATAGGCTATCCTGTTTCTGAGATCATCTATTTTATAGATATTACGTAAGGTTTCAATAAATTTTTTCATCAAGAATTAGATTTTTGTTGCAACACCACCTTGGTCTTCAATTGCCTGAACTGCAGTTTTAGAGAATGCATGAGCAGTGATTTCAATTTTCCTGGTCAGTTTGCCGCGACCAAGAATTTTGATCAGGTCATTCTTCTGGGCAAGTCCATGATTGATCAATACTTCAAGATTGATAACACTCAGATTATGCTCTTCTGCAAGTTTTTGCAAAGAATCAACATTAATTCCTCTGTATTCCACGCGGTTGTGGTTTTTGAAACCACCTTTTGGAACGCGGCGATACAAAGGCATCTGTCCACCTTCGTGACCAATCTTGTGTGAATAACCTGAACGTGATTGAGCTCCTTTGTGACCACGTGTAGCAGTACCGCCTTTGCCGGAGCCCTGGCCCCTTGCAATTCTTTTTCTGCTCCTGGTTGAGCCTTCTGCCGGTTTTAAATTGCTTAAATCCATGTTAAATATCTGTTATGCTATTTATAACTCCTGAATTTCAAGTAAATGCTTTACTTTATTAATCATTCCCATGATCTGGGGATTAGTTTCATGTTCGACAACCCTGTTTAGTTTGGTAATTCCGAGTGCCTTCAGGGTGCGCTTCTGATCTGCCGGGCGGCCTATGCCGCTTCTTATTTGTTTAATGCGTATTTTGCTCATTGTCAAAAAATGTTTTCAGTTGAGTTTAACCATTAAAAACTTTGTTCAGGTCAATATCCCTCATTTGGGCAATTGTGTAAGGATCGCGCATCTTGAGCAATCCGTTGATTGTTGCTTTTACCACGCTGTGAGGGTTTGACGAGCCTTTTGATTTTGCAAGTACGTCTTTAATGCCAACGCTTTCGAACACAGCACGCATAGCACCGCCGGCAATAACTCCGGTACCGGGAGCAGCTGGTTTCATATAAACCAGTGCGCCGCTGTATTTTCCCAATGAATCGTGTGGCAATGTTCCGTTCAGAACCGGCACCTTTATCAAATTTTTCTTTGCGTCATCAATACCTTTGGCTATGGCTGAGGTAACTTCTTTTGCTTTGCCGAGGCCGTAACCAACAACTCCATTTTCGTTCCCAACCACCACAATGGCTGAAAAGCTGAATGTACGTCCTCCTTTGGTAACTTTTGTTACCCTTTGTATGCTGACGAGTTTATCTTTAAACTCGATTTCGCTTGACTTGACTCTTTTTACGTTTACGTTTGCCATAGTTTGTTAAAATTTAAGACCTCCAACCCTTGCTGCTTCAGCCAGAGATTTTACCCGTCCATGATATAAATAACCGTTTCTGTCGAAAACTACTGTCTCAATACCAGCATCTTTGGCTTTCTGAGCGATCAGGGTTCCAACTTGTTTTGCCTGTTCTGATTTTTTTGCTTTCTTATCAACAGTAGTTCCTTTACCGATGGATGAAGCTGCAACAAGCGTAACACCGTTCAGGTCGTCGATTACCTGGGCATAGATTTCTTTATTGCTTCTGAACACACTTAGCCGCG
Organism: uncultured Bacteroidota bacterium; assembly: GCA_937950125.1. GTDB lineage: Bacteria > Bacteroidota > Bacteroidia > Bacteroidales > 4484-276 > CALFEP01. The sequence goes on along the minus strand of CALFEP010000143.1, from coordinate 23,267 downwards.
GCCTTTGAGGTGTTCCGGAGATTATTTTCCTGATCCTGTGTTTGATCCGAAGTCTTCTGTATTCTTTTCTGTTTTTCGTAGCCATTTCTCAATGGGATTTTATCTGTATTATCTGCTATTTACTTACTGTTAACTTGCGTTGGCTTTACCTGCCTTGCGTTTAATCTCTTCACCACTAAACTTGATACCTTTACCCTTGTAAGGTTCGGGTTTGCGGAGCGAGCGGATTTTGGCAGCTACCTGACCCAGAAGTTGCCTGTCGGCCGAGGTCATGGTTATTATTGGGTTTTTACCACGTTCGGTAAGGGTTTCAACTTTAATTTCGTCGGGCATAACAAACACCAGGTTGTGTGAATACCCCAATGAAAGTTCAAGCATTTTACCTGTGGCCGAAGCTTTGTAACCAACGCCCACCAGTTCCTGAACGATTTTGAAACCATCTGAAACTCCTTTCACCATGTTGGCTATGAGGGCTCTGTAGAGTCCGTGCATGGCCTTATGTCTTTTCTGATCGGTTGGGCGTAACACCAAAACCTGATTTCCTTCAATTTTAACGGTGATATCTGGATCAACCTTCTGCTCAAGCGTACCCAGATTGCCTTTTACAGTAACCAGGTTCTTATCAGAAATATTGATTTCGACGCCTTGAGGAATTGTTATCGGTAATTTTCCAATACGTGACATTATTTTTTCTCCTTAATTAGCTGATATAACATAGAATTTCGCCACCCACTTTCTCTTTGCGGGCTTCCTTGTCGGTCATCAATCCTTTGGAAGTACTGATGATAGCAATACCCAAACCATTGAGCACCCTGGGCAGATCATCGAATCCACGATATTGGCGTAAACCCGGACTACTTACCCTTTCGAGTTTGGTTATGGCCGAGAGCTTGGTTACCGGGTGGTATTTCAAAGCGATTTTAATAACCTTTGGAAATGTTTCGTCTTCAAATTTATAGTTCAGGATATAGCCTTTTTCGAACAATATTTTCGTTATTTCCTTTTTAATTTTCGAGGCAGGGATTTCGACGATACGGTGGTTGGCCATTATCGCATTCCTTACCCGGGTCAAATAATCTGAAATAGGATCAGTTACCATATTTTACTGTTCTTTTTTGTGTTCTGTATAATTTTTTACCAACTTGCCTTTTTAACTCCAGGAATTAAACCGGTTAATGCCATTTCGCGGAAGTTAATGCGTGAAATGCCAAATATCCTCATGTATCCTTTTGGCCTTCCTGTGAGTTTGCAGCGATTGTGGATTCGTACCGGCGATGCGTTTTTGGGGAGTTTTTGCAAAGCAACATAATCTCCGGCGGCTTTAAGAGCAGCCCTTTTTTCAGCATACTTGTCAACGAGTTTTTTTCTCTTGACTTCCCGTGCTTTCATTGATTCTTTTGCCATAAATCAATCCTTACTTTTGATTTTTAAATGGTATTCCAAATTCTTTCAGTAGTGCGTAAGCCTCTTTATCGGTCGGGGCTGTGGTTACAAAAGTAATGTCCAGACCATTGATTTTATTCACCTTATCGATGTTGATTTCGGGGAATATGATTTGTTCAGAAATTCCAAGTGTATAGTTTCCTCTTCCATCGAAACCTTTGTCGTTTACACCTCTGAAATCTCTTACGCGGGGGATGGCTACGGAAATTAACCTGTCAAGGAACTCGTACATTTTATCGCCACGTAATGTAACCCTCACGCCAATGGGCATTCCTCTTCTTAGTTTGAAGTTTGAAATGTCTTTTTTCGATTTGGTTGCTACAGCCTTTTGTCCGCTGATTGCGGTGATTTCATTGATTCCGAAATCGATGAGTTTTTTGTCGGCTATGGCATCACCCAATCCCTGGTTGATTGAAATTTTTAACAGCCGGGGAACCTGCATGGGGCTTTTGTATTCAAACTGCTTCATAAGAGCAGGATGAACTTCCTTTACATATTTTTCTTTAAGTCTTGGTGTGTAATTCATTATCTAATTACCTCCCCTGATTTTTTTGAATAGCGCACGAGTTTATTTGTTTTGGTATCCACTTTGCGACCTGTGCGGGTTGGTTTTCCCGAGCCATCGATCAGCTTAAGATTTGAAATGTGGATGGGAGACTCTTTTTTAACAATGCCGCCTTGTGGTTGTTTTGCATTTGGTTTGGTGTGTTTGGTTACCAAATTGATGCCTTCAACAATGGCTTTTTCTTTTTTCGAGTCAACAACGAGGACTTTTCCCTGCTGGCCTCTCGAGTCTCCTGAAATGACCATTACATTGTCACCTTTACGAATATGCAATTTATGCTTGTCCATATGACTTTTATTCAAAATTTATTAAAGCACCTCAGGTGCAAGAGATACGATTTTCATATATTGTTTTTCCCTCAACTCACGGGCAACTGGTCCAAAAATACGGGTTCCAAACATTTCGCCAGCATTGTTGAGCAAAACCACTGCATTATCGTCGAACCGGATGTACGAACCGTCGGCACGGCGGATTTCTTTTTTTGTCCTCACCACAACAGCTTTCGATACTGTACCTTTCTTTATGTTTCCCGAAGGAAGTGCATTTTTTACAGTTACCACAATGGTGTCTCCAATTGAAGCATACCTCCTTCTGGTTCCTCCAAGCACATTTATGCAAAGTACTTCCTTTGCTCCGCTATTATCAGCTACTGCTAATCTGCTTTCTTTCTGTATCATGATTATTTAGCTCTTTCGATAATTTCGACTAATCTCCAACATTTATTTTTGCTTAGCGGTCTGGTTTCAGCAATTCTTACCCTGTCGCCAATATTTGAATCGTTCTTTTCGTCGTGTGCCATAAATTTGGTGCTTTTCTTGACGAATTTGCCGTAAATCGGGTGTTTTACCTTCCTTTCGACGGTTACAACAATGGTTTTATCCATCTTGTTGCTTACCACCAGGCCGATTCTTTCTTTTCTGAGTGGTCTCATAATTTTGTTTTCCATTATCATGAAATCTTTTGTAATTTTCCTTCAAGCTGTCTTTTGTGAATCTCCGTCTTCAACCGGGCAACGGTTCTGCGGTAATCCTTTATTTTGTTGGGATTTTCGAGTGGCGACACAGCGTGGTTCAGTTTAAGCCGTACAAGCTGTTTTTGTTCCTCTTCCAACCTTTCGAGTAAATCGTCGTTTGACAATTCTATTATAACACTCTGTTTCATTGTTCAGCTATTGATGTTTATTCAATGTAATCATTTCTTACCACAAACTTTGTATTGACCGGTAATTTCTGGGCAGCAAGGCGCAGCGCTTCTTTGGCAACGGCCAATGGTACGCCGTCGGCTTCGAACAAAATGCGTCCTGGTGTTACACGTGCCACGAAGTATTCGGGGGCTCCTTTTCCTTTTCCCATACGTACTTCGGCAGGTTTTTTAGTTACTGGCTTATCCGGAAATATCTTGATCCAAATTTGCCCTTCACGTTTCATATGACGTGTTACTGCCTGACGTGCAGCTTCAATCTGTCGTCCGGTAATCCATGCTTCTTCCAGGGTTTTAATGCCAAAGGATCCATAGGCAAGCTGATGTCCGCGCTGGGAATTGCCTTTCATTTTTCCTTTTTGCTGTTTCCTGAATTTCGTTTTCTTGGGCTGTAACATTATTGTAACTTTTTAATTGTTTTAATAGCAATGTTTTACTTTCTGGTGCGTGCCCTTTGTCTTGTTCTGCGTCCGGCTGGTCCGGCTGGTGCATTACCACCTGTGCCTTTTATCTTTTTGTCGCCGGTAGTCATTGGAACAAGTTCGGGTTTACCAAATATTTCACCCTTGCAAATCCAAACTTTAATGCCGATCCTGCCGTAGGTTGTATGCGCCTCTGCTCTCGAATAGTCGATGTCGGCTCTTAAAGTATGAAGGGGTGTCCGGCCTTCCTTGTACATTTCATTTCTTGCCATTTCGGCGCCACCCAGACGTCCTGAAATCAAAACTTTAATTCCTTCGGCGCCAATTCTCATTGTAGAGGCTATAGCTGTTTTGATGGCTCTTCTGAAAGAAATACGTCCTTCGATTTGGCGTGCAATGGTATTGGCTACCAGGTTTGCATCGAGTTCCGGGCGCTTAATTTCAGAGATATTAATCTGAATTTCCTTGCCGGTAAGTTTTTTGAGTTCTTCTTTCAACTTATCCACTTCCTGTCCGCCTTTTCCGATTATGATTCCCGGACGTGCGGTGTGAATGGTAACTGTTACCAATTTCAGGGAACGCTCTATGATAATTTTTGAGATTCCGGCTTTTGAAAGACGAGCATTCAGGTACTTCCTTATTTTGTCGTCTTCAACCAGTTTTGCTGAGAATGTTTTCCCGCCAAACCAGTTGGAATCCCATCCCTTGATGATTCCTAATCTTAGACCTATTGGATTAGTTTTCTGTCCCATTAAGTTTATGAATATTAATGATTATTTCTTCGTTTAATACTTTATTCTGCTTCAACAGTTTTATTCCGGCTATCGAGTACAACTGTAACGTGGTTTGAGCGTTTTCTGATCCGATGTGCTCTGCCTTGCGGCGCAGGACGGATTCGTTTGAGCTGGCGGGCACTGTCAACCATTATCGATTTAATGTAAAGGTTGCTTTCCTCCATTCTTACACCTTCATTCTTTTTCTGCCAATTCGAGACTGCCGATAAAACGAGTTTGTAAAGGCGGCCAGCTGCTTCTTTTTCGGTGTATTTGAGGATATTAACTGCCAGTTCCACATTTTTACCTCTCACCAGGTCGGCAACAAGCCTCATTTTTCTTGGCGAAGTCGGGCAATTGTTCAACCTAGCAATGTACTGCGTTTTTCTCGCTTCTTTTCTACGCTCTGCTGTATTATGTTTTCGTGCTCCCATGGTTTACTTTCTTATTTTTTGCCTTTATCTTTATTTCCAGCATGACCTCTGAATTGACGTGTCGGGGCAAACTCACCAAGTTTGTGACCTACCATATTTTCGGTTACGTACACGGGTATGAATTTGTTACCGTTGTGCACTGCAATGGTCAGACCAACGAAGTCGGGAGAAATGATAGATGCCCTCGACCAGGTTTTTATTACAGCCTTCTTGGTTGAAGCCTGGGTTTCCAAAACCTTTTTCTCCAATTTGTAATGGATGAATGGACCTTTTTTAAGCGAACGACTCATTGTATTATCTCTAATTTACTTGATTACTTTTTCCTTCTTTCAATGATATACTTGTTCGAAGCTTTTTTCTTCGATCTGGTTTTGTAACCTTTTGCAGGAATACCTTTTCTTGATCTGGGTAATCCACCTGAGGCTCTTCCTTCGCCGCCACCCATTGGATGATCAACGGGATTCATTACTACACCACGGGTTCTTGGCCTTCTTCCAAGCCAGCGGCTGCGACCTGCTTTTCCCGAAATTTCGAGGCTGTGATCGATATTTGATACTGTACCGATTGTAGCTTTACAGGTTTGAAGTATCATTCTTGTTTCACCGGAGGGAAGCCTGATTACAGCAAACTTTCCATCACGCGACATGAGTTGTGCATACGAACCGGCGCTTCTTGCCATCTTCCCACCTTGTCCGGGGCGAAGTTCGATGTTGTGAATAAGTGTACCAAAGGGTACTTCACTCAAAAACAATGTATTTCCAACATCGGGTGTAGCTCCGCTGCCTGACTGAATGGTTTGGCCAACCTTAATTCCGCTTGGGGCAATGATGTATCTTTTTTCACCATCGGCATAATGTACAAGCGCAATTCGGGCACTTCTGTTCGGATCGTATTCAATAGTTTTTACCTTGGCGGGTATGCCATCTTTATCTCTTTTGAAATCAACGATTCTGTATTTTTGCTTATGACCGCCACCAATGTAGCGCATGGTCATTTTACCTTCGTTGTTCCTTCCACCAGTCCTCTTTTTTGTCTCCAGCAGGCTCTTTTCAGGAGTTGCTGTCGTAATATCGTCAAATGCACTTATCAGTTTAAAGCGCTGACTGGATGTTGTCGGTTTGAATTTTTTTAAAGCCATTTATTTTAAATATTGCTGTAAAAATCAATTGTTTCACCTTTGGCTAACGTAACAATAGCCTTTTTTGTCGCACGTGTACTGCCGCCAATAAGACCTGTTTTAGTGTATCTCGATTTCGATTTGCCTGAATAATTGATGGTATTCACAGCCTGAACTTCTACACCGTACAGTTCCTCAACAGCAGTTTTGATCTGGATTTTGTTAGCGCTTTTATGAACGACAAAGCCATATCTGTTCAGCTTTTCGCCAAGTCCAGTCATCTTCTCTGTAATGATAGGCTTAATTAAAATATTCATTTTACCTTATCTGTTTTGGATTTATTCAACCAGTTAGTTTTGAAACATTTCGTTGATATCCTTTAACGAGCTTTCAACAATCAGCAATTGCTGTGCACGTAAAATATCATACGTATTGATACTTTTCGAATTCAGGTACTTAACATCCTGAAGATTACGTGTAGCTAAATACACATTTTGATCGGTTCCTGCGAAAACTATCAGGGTTTTCCTTCCCGCTAAGTTGAAACTTTTTAAAAGGTCAACAAAGTTTTTTGTTTTGGGAGTATCGAAGGTAAAATCCTCAAGAATGGTTATTCTGTTTTCACTGGCCTTGTATGCCAAGGCTGATTTTCTTGCCAATCTTTTGAGTTTTTTATTCAGTTTGAAATGGTACAGCCTGGGTTGTGGACCAAAAATTCTACCACCACCTCTGAACAATGGATTTTTAATTCCACCGAAACGAGCTGATCCTGTACCTTTTTGCTTTTTCAATTTTCGTGTACTTCCGGCAATTTCGCCTCTTTCTTTCGATTTATGAGTCCCCTGGCGTTTGTTAGCCATAATTTGCTTCACATCGAGGTAAATTGCATGATCGTTGGGGGTGATGCCAAATATTTCATCATCCAATAATACTGAACGATCTGTTTTTTCTCCGTTGATTTTATATACCGTTAGCTCCATCTTTCAACAATTACATATGATCCATTAGGCCCAGGAACTGACCCTTTAACAACAATAACATTACGCTCGGGGATGATTTTCATAACCTGAAGGTTAATCATTTTCACCCTTCCATTTCCGGTTTGTCCAGCCATACGTCTTCCTTTGAAAACGCGTGATGGCCATGAGGAGGCTCCAACCGATCCGGGGGCTCTGAGGCGATTGTGCTGACCATGTGTCTGGTCTCCAACACCTTTAAAACCATGCCTTTTAACAACACCCTGAAATCCTTTACCTTTGCTGACGCCAACTACATCAATAAATTCGCCTTCTTCAAATACATCTACCCCAATCACATCGCCAAACTTCTTCTGGTGTCCGGCCTCAAACCTGGTAAACTCTTTTACGACCTTTTTTGGCTTTACACCGGCTTTGGCAAAATGGCCTCTTTCAGCTTTAGTAGTGTGTTTTTCCTTTTTATCATCAAAGGAAAGCTGAATTGCATCATAACCATCGGTTTCTTTTGTTTTAACCTGGGTTACTACGCAAGGACCTGCTTCGATAACCGTACAAGGAATATTCTTCCCTTCCTGATTATAAATGCTGGTCATTCCTATTTTTTTTCCAATTATTCCCGACATTATGTAATAATGTTAAATTTTTCTATTCAAAATGTTATTCCTTCTTGGCCAATTACACCTTAATTTCTACCTCAACGCCACTGGGGAGTTCAAGCTTCATTAATGCATCAATGGTTTTGGTGGTTGAGCTGTAAATATCAAGCAGCCTTTTGTAAGATGATAGTTCAAACTGTTCACGTGACTTTTTATTTACAAATGTTGCCCTGTTAACAGTAAAAATCTTCTTATTTGTAGGAAGCGGGATTGGTCCACTTACCACAGCGCCTGTACTTTTTACAGTCTTTACGATCTTTTCTGCCGATTTATCAACCAGGTTATGATCGTACGATTTAAGCTTTATTCTAATCCTCTGACTCACCTTTAATTATTATTTAGTTGTGTAATACTTAAACTTTAACAATGTATCCTTTTATTTTGTACAGTACTTTTTCCAGCAATTCGTGCGGTAATCCGGCATAATGCGAAAACTCAAGGCTCGAAGTAGCTCTTCCCGATGTAAGCGAACGTAACGAAGTCACATAACCAAACATCTCGGCAAGCGGTACTTTTGCTCTTAGCACCTGTGCATTGTACCTCGACGAAACATCCTCTAAATGACCACGTCTTTTATTAAGATCACCACTAACATCGCCAACATACTCGTCAGGTGTGGTTACCTCCAGTTTCATGATTGGTTCAAGGAGGGTGGGCTTTGCTATTTTCCCTGCTTCTCTGAAGCCAATTTTTGCAGCAATTTCGAATGATAGTGGATCGGAATCAATTTGATGGAACGAACCATCTTTGAGCACAACTTTCAGGTTGTAAACGGCAAATCCGGCAAGCGGTCCGTTCATCATTGCTGCTTCGAAGCCTTTTTTAACAGCATTGACATACTCTTTGGGAAGTACTCCACCTTTAATCTCGTCAATAAATTGAAGTCCCGCAATACCATCATCGGCTGGTCCCATTTCAAAGTCGATATCAGCAAAACGGCCTCGTCCACCGGTTTGCTTTTTATAAACTTCGCGATGCCGCACGGTGTTTGTGAAGGATTCCTTATAGGCAACCTGGGGTTTTCCCATGTTACACCCAATGTCGTATTCGCGCTTTAATCTGTCAACTTTAATATCAAGATGGAGTTCGCCCATTCCACTGATTATGGTCTGGCCTGTTTCTCCGTCAATCTTCACGGTAAAGGTAGGGTCCTCGGCTGCCAGTTTACTTAACGACTCATTCAGTTTTTCGACATCGTCCTGTGTTTTTGGCTCGATAGCCAGGTTAATAACCGGCTCTGGAAAGTGAATATTTTCAAGCACAATGGGGTGCTCAATCGAGCAAAGTGTATCGCCAGTTCGGATTTCTTTAAAGCCTACAAGAGCACCAATATCGCCTGCTTCTATCGTTTCAAGGGGATTTTGCTTATTGGCATGCATCTGCATAATGCGCGATATTCTTTCCTTTTTCCCGGTATTGGTATTTAAAACCTGAATTCCGGATTTAGTCTGTCCTGAATAAACACGGAAGAATGCAATTTTGCCGACAAAAGGATCTGCTGCAATTTTGAAAGCGAGTGATGCAAAAGGTGCATCCGAGTCAGCAAGACGGAATTCTTGTTTCTCGGTATATGGATTAATTCCTGCAACTGGTGGAATATCGGAAGGTGATGGCAGGTATGCAGCAACGGCATCCAATAGTCTTTGAACTCCTTTATTTTTGAATGCTGCACCACATAATACCGGTGTAATTCTTAACTCAAGGGTTGCTTTTCTGATGGCAGCAATCATTTCTTCGCTGGTAATGGAATTGGGGTCAGTGATGAACTTTTCAAGTAATTCGTCACTCTCCTCGGCAACGCCTTCAATTAACGATTGCCTGTATTGCTTCACTGTATCTTGTATCTCCTCAGGGATTGGCACTTCGGTAAAGGTCATACCCTTTGAATCATCATCCCAGATAAAAGCTTTATTTGAAATTAAATCCACAACTCCGGTAAACCCTTCTTCTGCTCCGATAGGAATCTGCAGAGGTATAGGGTTTGCACCGAGTTTCTCCTTTATCTGTGTAACAACATTGAAGTAGTCGGCGCCTGATCGATCCATTTTGTTAACGAAACTGATGCGTGGAACCCTGTATTTGTCGGCCTGGCGCCACACAGTTTCTGACTGAGGTTCAACACCACCCACGGCGCAAAAAATGGCAATGGCTCCGTCTAAAACGCGGAGCGATCTTTCAACTTCTACTGTGAAGTCAACATGGCCGGGCGTATCAATGATGTTGATTTTGTACTGTTGGTTGTTTAATGTCCAAAAAACAGTAGTAGCAGCTGAAGTAATGGTTATCCCACGTTCCTGTTCCTGAATCATGTAATCCATCGTAGCAGCTCCATCGTGAACCTCACCCATTTTATAGTTAATGCCGCAATAGTATAATATGCGCTCAGTTGTCGTGGTTTTACCCGCGTCAATGTGCGCCATTATGCCTATGTTCCTGATATGTTTCAAATCGTGCGACATTCTATAAAAATCTGCTTTCCTAAATGGTACTAATTTTAATTGTCAATTAAAATCTAAAGTGTGAAAATGCTTTGTTGGCATCAGCCATGCGGTGGGTGTCTTCCTTCTTTTTGAATGCGCCACCTTCTTCCTTGTATCCTGCAATAATTTCAGATGCCAGTTTTTTACCCATCGATTTTTCATTCCGCTTACGGGCAAAAAGGATCATATTTTTCATCCCTATTGACTGCTTGCGTGCAGGTGGAATTTCGGTTGGAATCTGAAAAGTAGCTCCACCAATCCTGCGGCTTCTTACTTCCACTGAGGGTGTGACATTGGCAAGCGATTTTTTCCAAACTTCCAAACCATCTTCTTTTGTTCTTTCTGATACCGTATCGATAGCTTCGTAAAACACTTTGTAAGCAAGGCTTTTCTTTCCGCGAAGCATAATGTTATTCACGAACTTGGTAACCATCGTGTCGTTAAACTTTGGATCAGGAAGAATAATTCTTTTCTTTGGTTTTGCTTTCCTCATTGTATTTCTGAATTTCTTTTATTCGACTGATTATTTCTGTTTTGGACGTTTGGTTCCATATTTCGATCTTCTCTGATTACGGCCTTCAACGCCAGAAGTATCGAGTGCACCCCTGATAATGTGATACCTAACACCTGGCAAATCCTTAACACGACCGCCACGTATCATTACTATGGAGTGCTCCTGAAGATTATGGCCTTCACCAGGAATATAGGCATTCACTTCTTTTAAATTAGTGAGCCTTACCCTGGCAACTTTACGCATAGCTGAGTTTGGTTTTTTTGGTGTTGTGGTGTAAACACGCACACACACACCTCTTCTCTGAGGGCAGCTATCCAGAGCAGGCGACTTGCTCTTGTCTGTTAATTTCTTGCGTCCTTTGCGAACTAACTGTTGTATCGTCGGCATACTAAGACTTTTGTTTTACTTTATTTGTTCAATCCCCAATTTTTTTGGGGCGGCAAAATTATTAAACTATTTGATAAATCAAACACATAGCTAAAAAATTACCATCGGTAATCTTAACTTTTGTAAAAATGTTCGTGGGAAATTTAAAGGAGGATAGCTTTTGCTATCGAAGCCTGTTTGACATCATTGTTAATTCACTGATTTTCAACTGTCAATCGAAACCTATATTCGCTTCACTTTCTCAGGTTTCCTAAAAATTTCGCTCGAAAAACGCAATAAATCAGCACTTTTACAAACAATAAGTCCCGATTTTTGCGGGCGCAAAGGTAAACCTATTCTTTTTAAAAAAAAATTTTTGCATACTTTTTTTAAAAAAAAAACAATTTCTGGGCATTTTGCTTCCATTTAATGCTTAGTCAACATTATTTTTTAAGTTTGCACAATTGCATGAAAAACTGCTTTTTTAACCAGGCTCATGAAACAAACTAAACCCGGTTTTTGTCAGAAGGGAAAATTTTAAACCTTTTAAACGCTAAATTGCTTTTGGATAAATCACAGCATAGAAAACTTGATACTTTCAATGACACTGTTCTTAAAATTCAGAATCATGTGCTATCGAATCGTGTGTTAATCATCGTCATACCTTTGTTTATCTGGCTTACCATTACAGGTTTCTTTTACTACAGAATGATAATGAAACAGCAATATTTCATTTATTCAAATGCCATAAACCAGAAGAAAAACATCGAAAATTTTATTAGCCAGACACAAATATTATCTACATTCATACTCGACTTCAAGTTGTTGATTTTATCAGACAAAACGCTTGCTAACTATCTGACTAAAGAAAACAGTACCGGCCTGGATTATAATTTTCTGTTAAACAACCGTTTTATCGAAAATGTGATTGTATCTGATTCTGTAATAACCGAAAGTTTATTCGATTTTGATACGAGTTTTGCTCATTTCAATTTGGAAAACAGGCTGTTGCAGAAAAATAATTTAAAACAAACCGATCAAAACTTCATCGTTTCGCAAAGTGCCTACCTGGTTCCCGATTTTCGTTCCGACTCCGGTCAGGACACCTTAATTATTACTTATTCAATGCCCCATTTGGTCATTGATCTCGATCGTATGTATGAAGAACAATATTTCTTTGTTCCTGCAGGCATCAATCAAACAATTAAACTTTCCTGTTTGCATAATCCGCTGCCGAATCATCTGTACAGACAGGTGCCAGCAGAGGTCTGCAATAAGATAAATGAGAATTTATCGGAAATAGCAGAAAAAAGATCAATTCAAAAAGAGTTTTTTACCGAACGCACACAAGTAGCCGATACGGTTTATTGTGCAGCATTTTTCCCGGTAATAAATTTAAAATCAGAATTGCAAGGGTTTTTCTCAATTTATTTCATCGATGGATATTACAAATACTATTTTTCGGAATTTATTAAAAGAACAATTGCAGCCACTGTTAGCCTTATCATCATTTTTTTTCTTTACTACCGTAATTACGCTCAACAAATAATTCTTGTAAACCAAAATATTTCTATCAGGGAAGATCAGAAACAATTACAAATTGCCAAGGAAAAAGCAGAAGAAGCCAATAAGGTGAAAAGTGAATTTTTGGCAAATATGAGCCACGAAATCAGGACACCCATGAATACGGTGCTAGGTTTTACCGATTTACTCAATGCTCAGATTACCGACCCACAGCAAAAAAGATACCTTGCTGCTATTACTGCCGGTACAAAAAATCTGCTGTACCTTATTAATGATATTCTTGATTTATCGAAAATTGAGGCTGGTAAAATGGAAATCGCGCAAGAGCCGGTAAATCCACGGGTGTTATTTACAGAACTCGAGAGTGTGTTTGCCGATCTGATTAAAGAAAAGCAATTGGACTTCCTCATCGAGGTTCACAGTTCAGTACCACAATCGTTGATCCTTGACGAAATAAGGCTCAAACAAATTCTATTTAACCTAATTGGCAACGCCATAAAATTTACCGAAAAAGGGTACATTCATTTGTCAGCACACACACGATCTGCAGATAATTCAAAATCAAATTTAAATCTGATAATTAAAGTTAAAGACAGTGGTATTGGTATTCATGCCAATTATCAGGATCAAATATTCAATGCTTTTCAGCAACAGGACAATAAACTGACAAAAAAGTATGGCGGTACCGGTCTGGGACTATCAATTTCGCAAAAACTGGCTCGTTTGATGAATGGAGATATTCAGGTTGAAAGCGAACCTGGCCAGGGAAGTACATTTACGGTCACCCTTAAAAACATTCAACAACCCGAAGCCGAAGTTAGCTATTTACCTGAACTGGAGACAGAAAACCAGAGTTTTATCTTTGAGGAGGCTACGGTGCTCATCGTTGACGATGTAGGTCATAACCGTTTTTTGCTAAAAGAGTACCTGAAAACTTCCGGGTTTAAAACCTATGAGGCAGTTAATGGGAATGAAGCTGTGGAAACAACAAGGCTTGTTTTACCTGATCTAATTTTGATGGACATACGAATGCCTGTGATGGATGGCATTGAGGCGACAAAAATTATCAAAGGCGACGCTTTGCTGAAACAAACCTTTATTGTCGCCCTGTCAGCTTCGGTGATGGACGATGAAATTCAAAAAATTCAGGAAGTTGGTTTTGACGATTTTTTGAGAAAACCAGTGAAATTAGCAGAGTTGCTCAAGTCGTTGGCAAAATTTCTTCCAAACAAACAATGTACCCAGCCTCCAACTTTTGGAGAAAATCAGGTTATGCAAGATGTTGAAATGTTAAATCCTGAAAAGGTAAAGGCCATCGAACAATTAATTAAAGGTGAGTTTTTTGAAAGATGGAAAAATGTTGCCAACGGAGGCTTCATTGATGAAATTGCTATCTTTGGAAATGATTTGATTGCAGCAGGAAAAAAATATGCATGTGTTACATTGATAAATTTTGGGGAAAGTCTGGTTGAATCAACTGAAAGTTTTGATGTTGGAAAGATGAAAAAGGTTCTTAATTCGTACAACGATTTGCTAAAAAAAATTAAAGAAACTTAAAGAATTGAATCAGGATTTGCTTCTTGTATTTGCAGAAGAGCAATTAACCCTGTTTCAAAGTTAAATGGGGAATATTAATATTAAACCATGGTTTGGATGGTAAAATTTAACACGCTGGTATTATTGTTTAATTATCAGTTAAGCTCAGGGCAAATGGTCGAAATAGATGTTTGCACCTCAGTCACTTACGATAGGTTAACCTTTATGCCCTGAATAACAACATCCCAAAAAACAAATTTAATACATGTCAGAACAAAAGTTTAAGGTACTAATTGTTGACGACATTCCTTCAAATATTCAGGTTTTGGGGAATGTTCTCAGAAAGTCAGGTTATGAGGTTGCCTTTACCGATAATGGCCCCGAAGCTATCTCCAAAGCAAAAGGTATAAATTTCGATTTAATACTCCTCGACATAATGATGCCTCAAATGGATGGGTTTGAGGTGTGCAGGATTTTAAAGTCTTTGCCTGAAACAAAAGACATTCCGGTTGTTTTTCTTACTGCAAAATCCGACAGCGAAAGCCTGGTTAAGGGATTTGAACTGGGTGCGGTTGATTACTTGACCAAACCCTTTAAGGCTGCCGAACTTCTTGCAAGGGTTAACACACATATTTCGCTGAAACATGCCAAAGAAGAACTTTTGAAATCAAACGCAATGAAAGACAAGCTATTTTCAATCATTGCGCACGACCTTCGCGGACCAGTTGGAAACCTGAGCTCTGTGCTCGATTTATTGATCGAAAACTACGAAACATTCGAAAAAGAAACCATTATTGACACACTAAGCGAATTAAAAATTTCGGCGGCAAGAGCTTACGAGCTGTTGCAGAACCTTTTGAAATGGGCAAGAAGTCAAAACAAAACCATCGAGTTTATCCCGAAAAAAATCGAATTGGAACCCATAATCCTTAACAATATTGAATTGCTCAAATACTCAGCCTCGCAAAAATCGATTCAATTCAAAACTGAAAATGAAGTGGGTATTGTCGTCTTTGCTGATGAAAACATGGTCAATACGATTTTACGCAATTTATTTTCAAATGCCATCAAGTTTTCACACAAGAACAGCATTGTGGAAGTTGCAACAAAAATAATAGGTTCGTATGCCGAAGTTCAGATAAAAGATTTTGGTGTGGGAATTTCAGATGAGAACCTGAGAAAACTTTTTGTTCCTCACGAATATTTCTCAACATATGGTACAAACAACGAGAAAGGTACTGGTATCGGTTTGAATATTTGTAAGGATTTTGTCGAACAAAATGGTGGGAAAATCGTTGTGAAAAGCCAGGTAAACCAAGGAACTACCTTCAGTTTTACACTACCTGTAGTTGTTGACGAAAACTAATAAACCCAATGATGGAATCAAAAAAACACAGATTTTCGTCGGCTTAATTGCAGTTTACAATATGCACGGACAATACCAAATGTAAACAAAAATCAAAAGTGTGGAATATGAAAAGAGTTTCCTTATTATTATTATTCATCGTGGGCTCATCACAGGTTTTCTCAATCGATAAGGCCGATAGTTTACAGGCAATTATCAATCGGAGAGATGTTACTGACGATCAAAGACTGCAAGCCTATGTTGACCTTAGTATTTACTACCTCGATACTGATTTCGAAAAGTGCAGGAATGTTTGTTTAGAAGCCATCGAATTTACACAAAAGATTAAAAACCACATTTTTGAGAGTTCATTTTACACAAGGATTGGTACCACATGGTTTTATTCGGCTGATTATGACTCAACGGCTGTCTATTGGATCAAAGCTTTAAAAGTCAGCGAGAATGCCCACGACACGACAAGAATTATGTCGTGTTTGAACAATCTGGGTGTTTTGAACACCTTTGCCAAAGACTACAAAAAAAGCCGGGATTATTACAAAAAATCACTCTATTACAAGAGGTTAACCGGCGATCCTGAAGCCATTGCCATCACCGAAATGAACATAGGCATCAATTACCATTACATGGGTAACTCCGATTCGGCGCAAGCCATACTCTACAAAGTCTTGCCAATTATTTCAGAATCTCAAAACGATCGTGCAAAAGCAATTCTTTACAATAACCTGGGTTCGGTTTACACAGCATTGGGGCATTACGACAAGGCACTCTATTATTATTCGTTGACGCAGGAATTTCAGCATCTTCTGCAGCTTAACGATAAAGCAATCTTACATCAAAATGTGGGGATTTGTTATTTCAACATGAATCAAAATGATAAAGCCATCGAAAGTCTGAATATTGCTCTCGAACTGGCACTAAAGCACGATATGAAAGCCATTGTTAACAACATTTACAAGAATCTGGCTGATTTTCATTACAGCAAAAAAAATTACAAGATTGCCTACGACTATCTTAAATCGTACGGAATCATTAAAGATTCTGTTCTGAACATGGAAAGAGATAAGGCATTGAAAGACATCCAGGCAAGATACGAATCGGAAAAAAAAGACAAAGAATTGCTGCGAATCAAAAACAAAGTTGACAACAATCAAAAGGTTATTCAGGCGCTTGCAATTATTACAGTAGTGATTCTCCTGAGTACTATCAGTATTTCTGTAATGTTTAAAAAGCTAAAAAATGCCAACACAAAACTGAATCAAAAAAACAAACAGCTCGACAAACTATTTTTTGAACTTACTCAGGCTAAAAATGCAACCGACAGAGCTTTGGAATTTAAAAGCCAGTTTTTGGCCAACATGAGCCATGAAATCCGTACACCTTTAAATATTATTATCGGTTATAATAACCTGCTTAAGAAAAATTTGGTTGACAGCAAGTTACAGGAATTTACTCATTCCATTGAAATCTGTAGCTATAATTTACTTCAGTTTCTGAACGATATCCTGGATATGTCGAAAATTGAAGCAGGAAAAATGACTTTGACTGTCAACAAAATAAATCTGAAAAAAATGGTTGACGATTTAACCGGACTATTTCAGCTTAAAGCCGGAGAAAAAGGCATTCAACTGATTGTTGATTTCGATGACACCTTACCTTCGCAACTTTTGTTGGACGAAATAAGGCTTAGGCACATATTATTCAACCTCATTGGAAATGCAATAAAATTTACTGAATCAGGCTTTGTAAAACTCATCGTCAAGGGTGATAAAAATCCGGAAAAACACGACAGTGGAAGTCCTTCAATCAATCTGTCCATTGATGTACTCGACACTGGCATTGGAATACCAGAAGACAGGCATGAGTATATTTTTGAATCATTCAGTCAGATAAAACCATCCCACATAAACTCACCATCTTTGGGTGGTTCAGGCCTGGGACTTCCAATATCAAAACGTTTGTCTGAAATCATGAACGGCTCCCTGACCTTGAAAAGCCATCCCGGTGAGGGCAGCATATTTACGCTCAGGCTTAAAAACATTGTTATTGGTGATTCACCGGAAACTTCATCAAATCAGGCCGTTGAAACCGATTATTCAAATTTGTTTTTTGAAGGAGGTACCGTTTTAGTTGTTGATGATGAAGAATTGAACAGAAATTTAATAAAGACCTGTTTTGCAAACATGCCAGTAAAAATCATAGAAGCTGAAAATGGCGTAAAAGCCGTGAAAATGGCCACTGAAAACAAGCCAGATCTCATTTTCATGGATATGAAAATGCCGATTATGGATGGCAGGGAAGCTGCTCTTAGAATTCGAAGCATTGAAAATCTGAAAAACATACCCATTTTTGCCTTTTCGGCCTCAACCATTTTTGTTGAAAATGAAATTAATGAAACCAAAATATTCAACGGATTCATCCCCAAGCCCGTCTCACTTTCAGATTTATTTGAGACTTGCGCACCCTTTTTACCAAGCCACCAAAACCAATCAAACAAGAATAATAGTGACGCCTGAATTAATTTAACCGACAGTTTTACTGAAAGCATACCTGTAATCAAGTGAAATTTTTGTCGATAATATTAAAACCATGAAATTCATGGTTGTAAAATCAGGCGAATCTAAAATAATTCAATTTAATATCTTAAATATCAAATAGTTAAATATATTGTCAACAAACAAAGACTTTGGAAATCATACTGAAGGTGTCAATCAATTTTTATTTGAATCTCAGGTTTAATGATACTTACATGAGGTATCAAAACAGGTTTCCTGGTTTGAACAATTGATAACACTTTCATTTACTGCAGGATTATTTTTGCTGAAATTTTGTTTATCAAAAAAAATAGTTCTACTTTTGCAGCCCAATTTTTGGGAAGGCTTGAAATATTGAACAGAAATAACTGATAAATAAATGGATACCTTAAGTTACAAAACCATTAGCGCCAACAATGAGACCGTTACAAAGGAATGGGTTCTGATAGATGCTGAGAATGAAATTTTGGGACGCCTGGCATCAAAAGCAGCATTGTTGCTGAGGGGTAAACTCAAACCAAACTACACCCCACACGTTGATTGTGGAGATAATGTAGTAATCATAAATGCCGAAAAAGTAAGAATGACCGGCAACAAACTCAATGACAAAGAATACATTCGTCATTCAGGTTATCCGGGAGGTCAAACAGTTTTAAAGGCAAGGCAGGTTTTAAAAACCCATCCTGAACGCATTATCGAAAAAGCCATTAAAGGCATGCTTCCCAAGAATAAACTCGGCAGCGAGCTTTTCAGAAATCTTTATGTTTATGTTGGTCCGCAGCACAAACAAGAAGCACAACAGCCAAAGAAAATCACACTTAATGAAATTAAATAAGCAATGGAAATTATTAATGCTTTAGGCAGAAGGAAAACTGCAGTTGCCCGTGTTTATTTAAAACCAGGCAATGGTAAAATTTTGATTAACAAGAGAGAAGTTGAAAACTATTTTCCACTTGCAACGTTGCAATATATTGTTCGTCAGCCATTGTTGCTTACCAATACCACCGATAAATGGGATGTTGACGTAAGGTTAAATGGCGGTGGATATAACGGACAAGCCGAAGCCATGCGTCTTGGTGTTTCGAGAGCACTGGTTCAAATCGATCCCGAGTTTCGTCCCGTATTGAAATCAAATGGTTTAATGCGTCGTGACCCACGAATGGTTGAACGCAAGAAACCCGGCAGAAAGAAAGCTCGTAAGAGATTCCAATTCAGCAAACGTTAAACTGAGGATATTAATCGTGTTTAGTATCCAAATCAATAAGACTTCAACCCCCGTTGAGCTACTTGTTGATTGCCAAACAGGAATGTAAACATAAATTTTTAATTAAATGCCAAGAACAAATTTCGAAGAATTATTAGATGCTGGTGTACATTTTGGTCACCTCAAGCGCAAATGGAATCCAAACATGGCGCCTTACATTTTCATGGAGCGAAATGGGATTCATATTATTGATCTTTACAAAACTGCTGCGAAAATAGAAGAAGCAGCGTCAGCAATAAAGCAGATTTCACGCTCAGGCAAGAAAATTCTGTTTGTTGCTACCAAAAAACAGGCTAAAGACATCGTTGCCGAAAAATCGAAAAGAGTTGGAATGCCCTATGTTACTGAACGCTGGCCTGGTGGAATGTTGACAAATTTTGCCACCATCCGCAAAGCCGTAAGAAAAATGGCCTCCATCGACAAAATGATGAATGACAAAACCTTCACCAATATTTCGAAAAGGGAAAGATTGCAAATCCAGCGTGAACGTGCTAAATTGGAAAAACAACTCGGAAGTATTGCCGATCTCAACCGTTTGCCTTCAGCCTTGTTCATCGTCGATATCCTGAAAGAACATATTGCAGTTGCAGAAGCCAAAAAATTAAATATTCCAACGTTTGCAATTGTTGATACCAACTCAGACCCAAAACAGGTTGATTTTCCTATTCCAGCCAACGATGACGCTTCAAAATCGATTTCACTTATTGTTGAAATTATGATCAAGGCTATCGAAGAGGGGGCAATGGAAAGAAAAGTTGACAAGGATAAAAGAGCCAAAGAAGAAGAATCGGAAAGGGAAGAAGCCACTCGTATCAGAACACGTACGAAAGAAGACCTTGAAGAAGAACACCTTGAAGATGAAGAAGAAGATTCGGAAGACAAGGAAGAACTTAAAAAACTGAAGAAACTCGAAGAAGAAGAAGAAGAAAAGAACAGAAGAGCACGTAAAGGTGCTGTAATCAGAAAAAAATAGACCTTTTCTTCTCATATTTTTTAATAAAACTGAAAAGAGATGAAGAATCTGATTTCCGAATCTCTTTTTTATTGGTAATAAAAGTATTTGGATAACTTATAAAAATTAATAATTAATAAAATGTCGAATATTACTGCAGCTGATGTTGCAAAACTCCGCAAACAATCGGGCGCCGGAATGATGGATTGTAAATCCGCACTCCAGGAAGCTGATGGTGATTTTGAAAAAGCTTTTGAAATCCTACGTAAAAAAGGTGCAAAAGTAGCCGCAAAAAGAGCCGATAAAGAAGCTACAGAAGGTTTTGTTATTGCTAAAACCACCGATGATAAAACCTACGGTGCAATAATAATGGTCAACTGCGAAACCGATTTCGTAGGCAAAAGCGAAGATTTTGTAAACTTCGTAAAAAATCTTTCCGATTTGGCTATTGCCAAAAAGCCAGCCACCATCGAAGAACTGAAAAGTTACAATTTAGGTAGCATCACTGTTGAGCAGGCACTCAATGAACTCGTTGGTAAAACAGGCGAAAAAATAGAATTCGATTCTTTTGGCGCCATCAATGCACCAAAGGTTTATGCTTACAACCATCTTGGAAATAAAATCGGCACCCTTGCAGGACTTTCAAAAGATACATCAGATGTTGATCTGAAAGGTCATGAAGTTGCAATGCAAATTGCAGCAATGAACCCGATTGCCATCGATAAAGCCGATGTTCCGCAGGATGTAATCGAAAAAGAGCTCGAAATTGGTAAAGAACTGGCACGCCAGGAAGGAAAACCCGAAGCCATGCTCGAAAAAATTTCACAAGGTCGGTTGACCAAATTTTTCAAGGAGAGCACACTTCTCAACCAGGAATTTATTAAGGATAACAAAGTTTCTATTGGCGAGTACCTGAAAGCATCCGATAAAGACCTGACAGTTACCAAATTCTACCGTTTTGCTTTAGGATCGAAGTTCTAAAAAGTATAAGCAAACCATTTTATCAGAGGATCATCCAACCGATGATCCTCTTTTTTTTTGAAAAAATCCGGGGAAAAAACACCCAAGCATGTATGGGATGTCTTTGGTTAAAAAGGTAAATGATTGTTTGTGAATACTTTTCCGGCTAATCCAGTTTGAGTACAGCAAGGAAGGCTGATTGGGGCACTTCAACATTTCCTACCTGGCGCATCCTTTTCTTTCCTTTTTTCTGTTTTTCGAGCAATTTGCGTTTTCGGGTAATGTCTCCGCCATAGCACTTTGCTGTAACGTCTTTTCGAACAGCTTTGACGGTTTCACGGGCAATAATTTTTGCACCAATTGCGGCTTGAATGGCTACATCGAACTGTTGGCGCGGGATGAGTTCCTTAAGCTTTTCGCACATTCTCCGGCCAAAATTATAAGCATTATCCTGGTGAATTAAAGTTGAAAGCGCATCCACTGATTCGCCATTAAGTAAAATATCCAGTCTGACGAGTCTTGCAGGTTTATAACCCGAAATATGATAGTCGAAGGAAGCATAACCGCGTGAAATGCTCTTCAACTTATCATAAAAATCAAAAACAATTTCGGCCAGAGGCAACTCGAAGGTCACCTCCACCCTGTCGCTTGTAAGATAAACCTGGTTTTTAAGCACTCCACGCTTGTCAATACACAATTTCATTACAGCGCCCAGATATTCGGATTTAGATATTACCTGAGCTACGATGTAAGGTTCCTCGATTCGATCGAGATAATTCGGTTCGGGCAAACCTGAAGGATTATGTACTTCAATTAATTGTCCCTTGGTGGTAAATGCTTTGTAAGAAACGTTTGGAACTGTGGTAATTACATCCATATCAAATTCGCGGTCGAGGCGTTCCTGGATGATTTCCATGTGCAGAAGTCCCAAAAATCCACATCTGAAACCAAAACCGAGTGCTGCAGAAGACTCAGGTTCAAAAGTAAGAGAGGCATCATTGAGTTGGAGTTTTTCGATCGAAGCTCTCAGTTCTTCGTAATCATCAGCCTCAACCGGGTAAATTCCGGCAAAAACCATTGGCTTAACGTGTTCAAATCCGGAAATCATTTCATGACAAGGCCTTTCAACGTGGGTGATTGTATCGCCAACTTTTACTTCTTTTGAGGTTTTGATGCCTGAAATTATATATCCCACGTCTCCGGCCTGAAGCTCCTTTTTTGGGTAATACCCCAATTTTAATACCCCGATTTCATCGGCATCATATTCTTTACCTGTATTAAAGAATTTCACGAAATCACCTTGCCTGATGGTACCATTAAAAATTCTGAAATAAGCTATGATGCCTCTGTAAGAGTTAAATACAGAATCGAAAATCAAGGCTTGCAGCGGGGCTTCAGGGTTTCCCCGTGGAGCCGGAACTCTGGAAACAATGGCTTCGAGTATTTTGTCAACGCCATACCCGGTTTTGCCACTGGCTTCAATAATGTCATCGCGTTTACACCCAATCAAATCCACGATCTGGTCTTTTACTTCTTCGGGCATCGCATTGTCAAGGTCCATTTTATTGAGAACCGGAATAATTTCGAGTTCATGGTCCAACGCCTGATAAAGGTTCGAAATAGTCTGTGCCTGAATACCCTGCGTTGCATCAACGATCAATAATGCACCTTCGCAGGCAGCAATCGACCGCGATACCTCGTACGAAAAATCCACATGTCCGGGAGTATCAATCAAATTCAGGGTATATTCCTGTGCATCGTGCCGGTAAACCATTTGTATTGCGTGACTTTTGATGGTAATTCCACGTTCACGCTCCAAATCCATGCTATCGAGCACCTGCTCTTTTTTTTCACGCTCCGAAATAGTATCGGTAAAATCCAGCAGCCGGTCGGCCAAAGTGCTTTTCCCGTGGTCGATATGGGCTATAATACAGAAATTTCTAATGTTTTTCATCAGTGGCAAAAATAGTATTAAATCGCAAATAACAGTTAATCAATTGCAGCGGTAACGCAGGTGATGAATCCTTTGTTTCAAATCACACAACATTACAATAATGACGAACATATCCAAACAAATCAGAAAAACCATAATAAATATACCTTTGCATGGTTAAACTGTTATTAGAATGATAAAAAAGCACACAATTACTGAGGAGCAAAAACGAATTGCCAGGCTTGCCAAGGCCA
>CALFEP010000142.1 GCA_937950125.1 uncultured Bacteroidota bacterium | reverse complement strand
ACGCTGGTACCGGCAGGTTCGGTGATGATGACCAGGTTGTCGCCCAATTGGTTGTAAACTTCGGCTGTTGATATTCCACACGAACACAATACCGGGATCAGGTTCCAGCCGGGTTGCAAATTGATGGTGTGAACGTCAGAAATATTGCCTGGAATTTCAAAATCGGCGGCTTCTGTAAGTTTTATCAGGTAGCCTTTTTCAACGTTCCAGTTGCCCAGTGTATTTACATTTTGCCCCGGCCAATACACCCCTTCCATGTTTTTTACGATAATAAGATTACCGTCCAAAGGTTCAAAAAGCCTTTCCATTTCTGAAAAATAGGGTTCAAAATATCCTGAAATTCCACTCCAGCCTGCCGGGATGGAAAGTGTTTGATGGGGAGCAACAAATTCAGTGTTTTCAAAACATCCCTGATCGATCAGGTAAGCCGAAATTCGGGGATTTCCATTAAGGTCAATGTCTGGCAAATCGTATCCTGTAGTGTCGAAAAGTCCGTGGTTGATGGCTGGAGAAGCAACCAAAAGGTTAAAATCTGACGTTACCGGATTTACAAACAATGGATCATCTTGCTGATTACCGGTGTAACGGGTTTGGTCGTAATTTGCGCCGGACCCATCGCCACCAAACCCAGCAATTCCATCCTGAACCGTGCAATACTGGAAGAATGGATCGGATTCAGGGACATGCAGATAAATATTGCTCCCTTCCTCTATTGCCTGGTTTTCCCAGAAAATGGAACTGAAAAACTCCGGATTTCCGTAATCGCAGGCAATTCCGCCGCCGCTTATCGAAGCTGTATTTTGGGTAATGGTGAGGTTGTGAAATACAGGAGTACCAGCGTTTTCAAGAAAAATCATTCCGCCACCCCAATCTGATTGATTGCCGGTTACCAGCATGTTGAAAAATTGAGGTGAAGCCAGATATTTTATACAAACGCCACCACCCTTGTTTTGTGCCTGATTGTTTACAATTTTCAGGTTGGTGTACTTGCCTGATGATTCCTGGATATACATGCCGCCGCCTTCGTCGCCGGAAGTGTTTTGGCCAATCAAAACATTGGTAAGTTCAGGATTTGAATTGTCCCAGATGTAAAGCCCGCCACCATGTTCAATGGATTGATTTCCTGTAATTTCGGTATGTTTTATTTCGGGATTGGACGAATACATACACGACAAGCCGCCACCGTACCCGGCACTGTTCTGGCTGATTACGGAATATTCGACCCGTGGACTGTTTTGGTAATTACAGCTAACGCCGCCGCCACCGCCTGTTGAGGTATTTCCTGTTATGGTGCAGTACGAAATCAGTGGACTGGCGCTGCATGAAATGCCGCCGCCGCTTGCCCATTCGCCGATGGCCTGGTTTCCGGAAATTTCAACATGGCTAAAAGTTGCTGAATCGGACGAGCAAAAAACGCCGCCGCCACTTTGAGCGGAGTTGGCATCGAAGTTCCCGAACTCAAACATAGGCTTGCTACCCTCCTGAATGAAGGCGCCACCACCATTTCCTGAAACTGCATCATTATCATAAAAATTAGTTTGGTTTATCAACGGATTGCTTTCGTAACCAATAAATATTCCGCCTCCCGATTCTGATGCCTGATTGCCGTAAATTTCACAATATGAAATGGTTGGTGAAGAAAAATTGCAGCAGATGGCGCCGCCGTTTGTAGCGGCATTTCCCGTAAAAACCGAATGGGAAATAACAAGGTTGGAATAATTATCGGCATGGATTGACCCGCCACAGCCGTCATCGGGCGAAGTATTTATCCCGTTTTCAAAACTACAGAAGCTGACAATTGAGTTGTCAGTTTTGCTTTTCCCGCTTTCGCTAAAACGGATGCCTTTCCAGCCGGTTTCGGGGTTTTGAGCAAAAAACCTGAGGGTGTCGTTTTCGGTACCGATAAAAATCACCTTTCCGAAAACTGTTATCGAAAAATGCCCTGTGAAAATCACATCCGTTCCCCCTGCTGCAGGAACGATTTCAAAGGACTCACCGGCTGGAACGGTTATGTCGCCGTCAATCCACAAGGTTTCAAAGTTTTCCCAGGTTCCGGTTACTTCTCCGCCGGCGATGTGGTTGTTTTGAAACACGAAAGGCAAAGCGCCCATGTCGGTTTGTGTTCCGTCGGCATCAAGAGGGTAGGAGGGGTCGCCGCTGTCGATGCAGGGCGATTTGCTTGCATCCGGAACCGGGTAATTTGCCCAGGTAAGATTGAAATTTCCGTTGGCCGGATTGGCAAACAACGGGTCGCCATTGATGTTTCCCGTTCCGTTATAAATGTCGCTTCCGCCAATGTTGCAAAAGGCGGCATTAATTGTTCCCCCGTAAGGGTAATTCCAGTAATCGTCACCAGCATTACCCCATACAATTGCGTTGGTAAATTCGGGGTATGCCCAGTCCATGTTGTAAATGCCACCGCCGGTTTCAGCCTCATTTCCCGAAAGGGTGCAATGGTCGAAAACCGGAGCGCAACTGTAAACGTAAACGCCGCCACCGTTTTGAGCTGTGTTGTTGCAGATCAGGCAACGCTTCAAATTTGAATAACATCCGTTAAATTCAATCCCACCGCCATCTGTGGCCGTGTTGTTCATTATTTTTAACCTTTTAAAATCGGGCGAACTGTACCTTACATGAATTCCACCTCCGGCCTGTGCGGCCGAACAATTTTCGATGCTGCAGTCGTGAATGTTTACCGTGGACGATTCGTAAATAAATATCCCGCCACCATCGTTGTCCCAGTCTTCGCCAACAGCTTTTCCGTGCCTGAGCGAACAAAACGCAACCCGCGAACTGTCCATTCCGTTGTAATTCAGGTCGTAAAACCGCAATCCAAACCAGCCTTCCTCACGGTTGAAACTCCAAAGCCTGATAGAATCCACAGCAGTGCCCACCAATTGGAGTTGACCATGAACAATAAATTTGTAATGACCGGTGAAAACAAAATCAGTACCTCCCGGAACCGGGGTAACACTGAGGGTTTCGCCATTTGGAACCACAATATCACCGTCAACAAAAATGGTGTCGTAATTCTGCCACAGGCCGCTCACTTCCCCCGATACATGAAAACCGCCGGTTGGCTCTTCCATTCCGTTTCCCGAAAGGGTGATTTCAGTATTGTAGGTTTGGGACGAAAAAATGGTAAGTGACCCAGAGTAGCTTTGTTCGGCTTGTGGAGTAAATGTTACCTCACATACATGTGAATCTGTAACTTCCAGCGGAAAAGTGATTGACGGAATTTGGAAAATGCCTGGTTGAACCTCAATATGATCAATGATCACGGGGATTTCGCCCTCGTTGGTGATGGTGATTTCGGCGGTCTGGCTTTCGCCAATAATTACACTTCCGAAATTAACGGCCAGTGGATTCACCGAATAAACAGCCACGTTTTCCTGCAACTCGTAAGCGCCAATATCGGGCAAACCGCCAAAAGGCCGCGGATTTCCATCAAAATCTGTGGCCGGCGAAAATGTCAGATTTGCATTATTTACTGCCGGGCTTCCGGGTTTCAGGTGCAAATCGTTGAGGGAAGGATTAATAAAAATGTCACTTGCCATTGCAGCTATAACCGAATTGGCATCCTGTCCGCTCATGGCATTCCAAACCCCTGTTTCGATGTCAGTTATGGTAATTTCAGTGGTGTAGCCTATGGCAATGGCCCGCCAGCCAATGTTTTGAAACAAGTTGTTGTCGCCGGTATAGTTCGAAAAATAGGGTTGCTCGAAACACAAGCCGATGTTTTCTCCTCCTGAAATAATGCAATTGTGCATTTGCAGGGATTTACTAATGTTTTCAACCCATATGGTGAACACCTCTGAATCGTAAAAAGTGCAATTGCGAAGTATTGTCTCAGTGGTTGTACCCCCATAATCGAGCTCAACAATGGTCATCGCATCATAGCCAATGCAGTTTACCAGCTCAATCTGGTCTTGCCAGAGTTTATAGCAACCGTTGTAACAGCTGTACGATTTGCAACCTGTGAGCAACGTGTTTGCAGCACTGATGTCGAATCCGTCATAAACGCCGTAGGCGCTACAATGATCGAACAAAAAACCATGCTGCTGGCCATGTCCCAGTGCAAACCCATCCACATTTTGTTCAGGGTCGCGGCCGCTATGTGAGGTGCAGTTGATAAAAGTTCCGTTGTAACAGTATTGTTCGCCCATCGGAGAAGCATCGATGCCGTAAAGGTCGAAATGATGAACCTCGGTGTCGCGGATAATAAAATCGTGTGAACTTCCTGAAATGCCAATTCCAAAAGGCATTTCGTGCACTTCACAGCCAATGATTTCGAAGTTTGAAGCATTAATAATCCAAATTCCTGTGGTTGCCCAGTTGTAAATCTCAAGTCCATACAATTTGATGAATGAATGCTGCATCCGCCAGCCGGTTTCTTCGGCATTCCCTGCGCCAACAATCACTACATTTTCACCTGGCCAGGATGCAAAAACAATGTGGCCTTCTGCTTCACTTCCATTATTTTGGGTGACAATATTTTCATAATAATTTCCTTCCCTGATAACCACCGAATCGCCCGCCTGGCATGTATTCACAGCGTGTTGAATGGTCAACCAGGGTTCCTCCATGGTTCCGGGATTCGCATCATCGGCGGCAGGATTATTTTTATCCACATAAAAAATGGTTTGCTCTTCTCCCCAACCTGCAATTTTTGCCAGTAGCCACCAGAAAGCGCGTCCTTTGAGGTTGCAGTTGAGCGGCTCGGAATGGGCGCAATCGCAACTCCAGCATAAGTCGGAACCGGGATGTGCAGCACACCATTCCTGTGCCCAGTTGCCCAGATAGCCCCAGCCGGGTCCCTGCCAGTAGCTGCAATCGTCGCTGGCATAATTAAAATATGTTCCATCCGGGTTATAACTTTCGATATCAGCAAAATCGAAAAGGATTTTGTTGTGGGCAAGGCAGTAATCCCTTATTTGCTGATTGCGTGCTTTCAGGTTGGCATCAGCCCAGATGTCGCGGTGGCCGGTCATGTAAACAAAGGTTACATTGGGATAATCCAGTTCAAGTTGGTTCATGGCATTCAGGTAAATGTTGATGCCTTGCACCGTGTTGTCCGACACACCACCACACCACGACCAAACAACCACATTCCGGTCGTTGGAAGGATTATTGAGTTGCTGGCGGGTAAGCTGTTCCCAGTATAAATCGCCGTTATGCCCCAAATCTGCCCAGGTAAGTTCCTGGTAAGATAAAGCACCTGCAGTGCCTGAATAATTGAAAGTGTAAGGCGAACCATAATGTGATTGAATATTCTGCATCCCTGATGTTATCTGGCTTCCATGTGAGGTGTGGCCATACCAGATTTTCAATTCCGATTTAGCCTGGTTGACCCATTCAACAGGTATGTCAGCTAAATTGGTCGTCAGATGATTGGCAACAATGGATTGCGCCGAAATCATTACAGGGCAAATCCAACAATAAAAATGAACCAGAAGAAAGTACAGTTTTGTTTTCATAGTTAATGGTTTTTAATTCAAAATCAATTCATTTCTTTTTGCGAAAAACCTTACCGGGAGAATTATCTTTCAGTGCGGGTTTCCAGCCTTATTATTTTCAAAAGTAAGTTGAAATCAGGCGTTTTGCAAATTTTTTTATAGTGCAAACCGTTGATTGCATATTTTTACAGAAAAAAATTAACAGGTATGTTAGCTTTAGACGAATCTTTGCTACAGGTTTTTAACGACAATCAGTCGGGTTCGGTCGCAGTTCTTCAGCAATTGATCAGGGCAGTTTCTTCTTTTCTGGTAAGAGAAATTGATCCTGACAGAGCATACGAAATTCTTGAACAACGTATGCCGGTGATGCGGAAATCATTGGGGCATTTTGCTGTGGTTGACCATTTTCTGAAATACCTTGAAGAAAAAATTGCATCATTTAACAATTCGCCAAACGAACTTGAACCTTTGTTTGACAGCGTAAAGAATTATGATGAATTGTGGAAGGATGCCAATCAGAAAGTTGCTTCGGTGGCTTTTGATTATCTTGCCTGTGAGGGCAAGACCATTTTGTTGCATAGCAACAGTAGCGTAGTAACAAGTTTTTTTAAAAAGCTGTCGGAGAATGGCATCAACGTGAGGATAATTCAAACCGAATCGCGACCGGTGAATGAAGGCCGGTATCAGGCGCAAATATTGGCAGGGCTTGGTTTTTCGGTCGAATTTATTGTTGATGCTGCCACAGGATTTATGCTTCCGCAGGTTGACATGGCCATCACAGGCGCCGATCAGATTCATAAAACCTATCTGGTGAACAAAATTGGAACCCTTGCCCTGGGTTTGTTATGTCGTGAAGCGGGTGTACCTCTGTTTGTACTGGCCGATAGCCGAAAAATCTCTACTTCGCCCGGAAATCCTGAATTGCTGCGAAAAATCATCCGTCCGGCACACGACATCTGGAGTGTAATGAACGAAAGGATTCACCCCGTGAATTTCTATTTTGAACCAGTAAACAGCCAGCTTTTTTCGGCCATTATCACCGAAAAAGCAGTTTTCAACCCGGAAGCGCTTTGAAAAGAGGTAGATTTTTTTTATTTTTTTTACATCAAATTCTTCTCATGTGAGAAAAGTTTCTATTTTTGCACCCCTGAAATTTTCAAGGAAATAATAATATGGCAAAGAAATCGAAAGACGCAAGGGTTCAGGTTATTCTGGAATGTACAGAACATAAAAACAGCGGGCTCCCCGGAACCTCAAGGTATATTTCTACCAAAAACAAAAAGAACACGCCCGAAAGGTTGGAACTGAAAAAGTACAACCCGATTATGAAAAAAATGACTGTTCACAGAGAAATTAAATAATTGAAATACTATGGCAAAGAAAGTTGTTGCTACCCTGCAGACCGCCGGAAAAGACTTTGCAAAAGTTATCCAGGTAGTCAGGTCGAAAAAAACCGGCCATTATACTTTTAAGGAAGACATTGTTCCGAACGATAAAGTAAAGGAATTTGTTGGCGTGAAATAATTTCACCCGACATGAAGATTTTTAGAAGGCCTTTTCCAACCGGGGGGAAGGCCTTTTTGACATTTAATGAATTTGTAGTTTACAATAACCAGATAAACCCGAAGTAGAATATGGGACTTTTCGATATTTTTTCAAAAAAGAAAAAAGAACAATTGGACGAAGGTCTGCAAAAGACCAAACAAAGTGTGTTTTCGAAGCTTTCAAAAGCCATCATAGGCAAGTCGAAAGTGGACGACGAGGTGCTCGATAACCTCGAGGAAATTTTGGTGACATCCGATGTAGGGGTAAGTACCACCCTCAGAATAATTGAGCGGATTCAGGCCAGGGTAGCACGCGATAAATACCTTGGAACATCAGAGTTGAACCAGATTCTGAAAGAAGAGATTTCGGCACTGCTTGAGCAAAACAGCAATCCCAACCTGCTTGGATTTGATTTCCCAAAACGTGAAATACCTTACGTGATCATGGTAGTAGGCGTTAATGGAGTTGGAAAAACTACCACCATTGGCAAACTGGCGTATCAGTTTAAAGAAGCCGGAAAAACCGTTGTTCTTGGAGCTGCTGATACTTTCAGGGCTGCCGCCGTTGATCAGTTGAAAATTTGGGCCGACAGGGTTGGAGTTCCTGTGGTTACGCAGGGCATGGGCGCCGACCCTGCCTCAGTGGCATTCGATACCCTGAAATCAGCTGTGGCAAATAAAACTGATGTTGTAATTATAGACACCGCCGGACGTTTGCACAACAAAATCAACCTGATGAAGGAGCTGTCGAAGATTAAAAGTGTGATGCAGAAGGTGATACCCGATGCTCCACACGAAATTCTGCTAATCCTTGACGCTTCCACCGGTCAAAATGCCATCGAACAGGCAAAACAATTCACAGCCGCTACCGAAGTAAATGCCCTGGCGCTCACCAAACTCGATGGAACGGCCAAAGGAGGTGTAGTGATTGGCATTTCCGATCAGTTTAAAATTCCGGTAAAATACATAGGGATAGGAGAAGGAAAAGAGCATTTGCAGTTGTTCAACAAAACTGAATTCGTAAACTCCATTTTTAATGCATAATTTTTGCTTAAACATTTGAAAGTTAAGAAAGTAAATAAAAATATCCATCTGGTCACATTAGGTTGTTCCAAAAACCTGGTCGATTCTGAAAACCTGATGCTACAACTTGAAGCAGGTGGCTTTAAAGTTTTCCACGATTCTGAAAATCCAAGTGGAACGGTGATTATCAACACCTGCGGTTTTATTAATGATGCCAAAGAAGAGTCGGTAAACACCATCCTTGAATTTGCACGGGCAAGAAAACAGGGGAAGATTGAAAAACTGCTGGTGATGGGCTGTCTTTCACAGCGCTATAAAAAGGAACTGGAAGCCGAAATTCATGAAGTAGATGGCTTTTTTGGCGTTGCCGATATGGAGAATATCTTGTTGTCGGTGGGTACCGACCTGAAAAAGGATTTAATTGGTGAACGTGTTTTAACCACGCCTTCGCATTATGCCTACCTTAAAATTTCGGAGGGGTGCGATCGAACTTGTTCTTTTTGTGCAATCCCACTCATTCGTGGTAAGCATGTTTCCAGAACGATGGAGAGCCTGGTAGCCGAAGCCGGATTTTTGGCCAGAAAAGGCGTTAAGGAACTGATATTGATTGCCCAGGATCTATCGTGGTACGGGTTGGATATTTACAAAAAACGAATGTTGGCAACCTTGCTTTCAGCGCTCGAAAAAGTTGACGGCATCGAATGGATCAGGCTGCATTACGCTTATCCTGCCGGATTTCCCGAAGATGTTCTTGAAATAATGGCTGGTTCGTCCAAAATTTGCAGATATCTTGACATCCCGGTTCAGCACATCAGCGACAGCATTTTATCATCGATGCGACGCGGGCACAATTCATTGCAAACCCGTGAATTGCTGCAAAGGATCAGACTAAAGGTTCCCGGAATTGCGCTGCGCACCTCATTGATTGTTGGTTATCCCGGAGAAACAAAAAAAGACTTCGAGGAACTGAAAACCTTTGTAAAGGAAATTCAGTTTGAGCGACTTGGCGTCTTCAGTTATTCGCACGAAGAAAATACCCACGCATTCAACCTAAAAGATTCCGTTTCTTCTACTGTAAAAAAAGCCCGTGTCGAGGAATTGATGGCCATTCAGGAAGAAATATCGCTGGAGTTGAATCAAAAGAAAACCGGTAACACGTTCAAAACCATCATCGACCGCAAAGAAGGTGATTTTTGGGTTGGCCGATCATGCCACGATTCACCTGAAATAGACAATGAAATACTTATTCCACTGAATTTCAATCTTAAACCTGGCAATTTTTACAACATTGAAATTACCAGCGCTGAAGCTTTCGACCTTTTTGGTGAACCAATAGCCGATTAATCCTGGTTTCGGTTTAAATCCGTTTTTTCCTGTTGTTTCGGTATGATTATGATTAACATCTTGTCATGTTAAGCGTTGTTTCTATTTTTGTAAAAATATTCTAAAACTTGGTACAATGAAAAAAGTATTATTTGCAGTATTCGTTTTTGCATTTTTCATGATGCAAATGGCGGCTCAGGAGTCAGCGGCTCAGCATCCTGATATCAACAAAACCGACCAGAATGGACTTAAACAGGGTAGATGGGAAGAAATGGCCGGATACGAAAAACTGGTTGGAAATTATATTAACGGACAGAAAGATGGAACCTGGATAACCTATCATCCCAACGATATCATTAAGCTGGTTGAAAACTACAAAAACGGCAAACTGGACGGGCTTACGCTCGAAATTGACAAGCGTGGCACTTATATGAATGAAAAGAGTTTCAGAGATGGTGAACTGCATGGTCATTTGCGGGTTTTCGAAAGAGGTTCACGGCTGTTGATCGACGAAAATTACAAAAACGGCAAACTCGATGGTCCCAAAAAAGTGTTTTATGATGATTTGGGAAAACCCCGTGAAGAATCCTTTTATGTTGACGGGCTTCGTGAAGGCGTATCAAAATGGTTTAATCAGCAGGGATTTCCGGTTGCTGAATACAATTATAAAGCCGGGAAATTTGAAGGTATCCAGAAAACATTTTACGAAGACGGAGCCATTTTAACTGAAGAAACCTACATTGACAACAACCGTGAAGGCCTGTTTAAGGAATATTATCAGGACGGGAAAATAAAAAGTGAAGGCAATTTCAGGGAAAATCTGAAAGATGGCATTTGGAAAGAGTATGACGAAAGCGGCAAACTCATCGGCGAAAGCAAGTTCGTTAAGGGGATTCAAAAGTAATGACAGTTTTCAGGAAAGTTAAAAATCCATTTACCGGATTGCCCGGTTACAACTGTTTTGGCTGTTCGCCCGACAATCCGCAGGGTTTGCATCTTCATTTTGTTGATGAAGGCGAATACCTGACAGCCGAATGGCAGCCGCAACCCGATTTTCAGGGATACATGAATGTGTTGCATGGGGGCATTCAGGCTACTTTGATGGACGAGATAGGAAGCTGGTTTGTGTACGCAAAAATGAAAACTGCCGGTTTTACCTCAAAACTCGAAGTGAAATATAAAAAGACAGTTTACACCGACAAGGGCAAGCTGCGGCTCAGGGCTAAACTGTACGAACAGCGCCGCAATCTGATAACAGTTGAGGTGGAATTGCTCGATAACCAGCATCAGGTTTGCGCCACCGGCCTGGTTCAGTATTTTACCTTTTCTGAAAAAGTTGCCCGCGAACAGATTTATTATCCCGGCCCGGAGGCGTTTTTTGATGAATAATCTTCAGGGATTTTTTTAATCCCCGCGGGAAGGTTAGACAAATTTTACAAAGGGCTGTCGGGCCAGTAAACATCGCAGATCAAAGCCTGGTGTGGTGGAATTTCATCGCCAACACCAATCGAACCATAAGCCTGATCGGAGGGTACATAAATCCTGAAATTGGCGCCTTTTTTCATTTTCAGTAAAACATTTTTTAGTCCCGGAAAACATGTCTGAGGTGTGACTACCTTGCCCTCGTCCCTGTAGAGTTCCTTGTTATCCAAATCCTTTATTACGATATTAAGGGTTATCAAATCTTCAGGTTCAGGATTTTTTTCATAGCCGATTCCTTCATTAAGCACCTCATAAAACACCCCGTTTTCGGCTTTCCTGATGGATGATTTTCGGGCAAGGCCGGCAAAAAATTGTTTTTCAGCGGCAATGTTTTGATTCATGTCAGCATTTGTTCTGCCTGCTGCAAAATTTGTCGAATACTTAATGGCATCATTAAATGAAATTTCTGCCATCTTTCCTGAAACCACCGCATTTATTCCAGCCCAGAACAATCTGTTATCTAAATCACCAGTCATTTCCCTGTTGCGATAGGTGTAAAGAAATTCACCATATTTTTCAAAAAAGGCTGAACACTCTTCTTTGTTAAAAGTGTTGTTTTTCAGGTTGTTTTTTGAGTATTTAAACATAATTTTCTGATCGGGGAGCGAGGGTGAACCTTTTAGTACCGCATTCAACACTCCTTTTTTCACAGCGGGAAGCAACACCGTATCGAATTTTTGCGAAAGGTAATGCCCTTCAACCACGCCGTAAGAATAGGATAATGAGTCGTTTGAGTCGGTTAAAACGACAACACTGTCTGATGTTCCCAGAAAATACAGCCCTGTAAGCACCGCCACCACAATGATGGCCGCAATCATCATAATTTTTATTTTACTGCTCTTCTTGTCATCTGAAGGCTGATTTTCAGCAATTTTGGGCTTTGGCTCCGGCTTTGGTAATATAGGGGCCGGTTTTGATTCAGCTTTTGGTGGTGTTTTCTCCTGTTTTGGAGGTTTTGGCGCCGGTGGTGGAGGTGTGGGTTTTGTTGATGATTCCTTCTTCTTTTCTTCAGGTTTAATGTTTTCCGTAAAAATCAGTGTTTTTTCGTCGTCATCGTTAACAGGTGAAGATGGTGATTTTTTGGTATCAATATTAAACTCAGCCGCCATTGCATTACAGTCGTGATATCGGTCTTCAGGCTTTTTGGCAGTGGCTTTTGCAACAATGCCATTGTATTCGATGGCTTTAGAAAGCGGTGGAAGTGGTTCGTGAACGATTTTGTTGTAAATATCGAAAGTTGAAAGCGTTGAAGTACTGTAAGGTGCTGCGCCCGAAAGCATAAAATACAGCGTAACACCCAGAGAATAAATGTCGCTTCGCCTGTCAATTTCTTTAACATCGCGCACCTGTTCGGGGCTCATATAGGTGGGCGTACCCATCTGGGTTCCGGTTCGGGTCATGTTCACATCAACGGTCAGCAGTTTGGCAATGCCGAAATCCATGATTTTGGGTACAAGCTGATGGTCAAGAAAAATGTTTGAAGGCTTCACATCACGGTGGATAATCCCATGATCATGTGCGTATTGAAACGCATTAAGGATCATGGTCATAAGCCGGGCAGCAACCTCAGGCCTCATGGCGCCGTTGCTCCTGATATAATCGCTTAGCGTATGACCCCTGAGGTATTCCATGATAATGGCAAGTTTTTCACCTTCGTCGGTATAGTCGATTACCTTCACGATGTTGGGATGATCGAGTGTGGCCATGATTTTTGCTTCATTCTCGAAACGCTGTCTGATTTCGGCATTGGCCGTGAGTACGGGGTCCAGTATTTTTATAGCTACCTCACGGTTTTCAAATTTCTGATGAACGGCTGCATAAACCTTAGCCATTCCGCCTTCGCCAATCAGGCGGGTTATCCTGTAATTGAATATTTTGGTTCCTGTTAAATCCATTCGGCTTTTCTTGTTTTAAAGTTTGGTAAAAATGTGCTTTTAATGAGGCAATGATTGAACGGCTTATTTCGATTTGATGTAAAAATTGTTGAAAGTAACCGCCTTTATTCCCGATTCAACGTATAGGCCAAATTGACCGTATCCCGTAAAAATTGGCATAGAGGCATTTACCACCTGATTGTTGATCGAAAAGCTGGTTTTGCCATTTATGTTGTTCATTTCAACCAAATTTTGATTGTTAAAAATAAAACCTCCCAACGATTCTGATTTCTTTATTGCTGACGAATACGACGGGCCGATAAGGTAGGTATTGCTCCCATTTGTGTATTGCCCAACGGCGTAATATCCCTTGTCGGAAATAACGAAGTATTTGTAATTTTCCCAGTCGCTGAAATCGAAAGTGATACCAAAATATGACCCAACATCGCCGCTGTTGGAAGTTATCCAGCTTCCGTAGGTAAATGGTGTGCCTGTTAAAACCTCTGGTTTTTGCAGGTGAAAAGCCATTCTGTTGTAGTCTTTGTTTTTTAACTTCAAACCTGTACCGGGTATAATCTCCCCTGAGTAGGTCGGGTAATCACCAATTACCCAGCCGTAGGGATTCGCAGCGGTTGAGAATTTTTCAACAAAAACCACCGAGCGGGTTCCATCCTCAGCATACTCCTCGAATGATTTGTTGGTGACCTCTCCACCGTTGTACCTCGAAAATGATTTCTTGTTGCCATTTTCATAATATGAATAGCAATCACCATTCAGCAAGCCATTTGCGTAGTAACCTTCCTCTTTCAGTGCTCCGTTTTCGTAGAACATCGAATATTTACCATCGGCCTTGTTGTTGACCATATAGGCAATTGTGCTGATGTTGCCATTCGGATGATACCAGTAGTAAACACCTTCTTTTTTAAGCTCGTAAGGATTTTCTGAAGTCAGATTACCGCGCAGACCACCTTCTGACTGCACAATACCACTGGAATAATAATCGCGCACAAATCCTGCCGGTCCATTTCCTGAAATAGCCGAAAATTCTCTGAAATACACCGCTGCTTCAGGAATATCAACACCGTAAAAATTCGCATCCAGCGCCAGTGGAAACGTAACCGGCCTGTCAGTGGCCGATAATTGTGCGAAGACACACATGATTGATGAACTGAAAAGTAGAGAAAACAAAAGTCGTTTCATAGTTTTGATTTTGTGCTGCAAATGTATGATTGCATAGGTTCCGGTGATATTTTTTTGTCAAAAAAATTGATGTGGATGTTTGGCTGCCTCGGGATTTGAGTTTTAAACCCTGATAAAGTTTGCCAACAGATGATAAACCTGCTACCTGTTGACCGGGTCAGAATTTCTGGCGCAAAAAGAGACTTAGCTTTGAAAGGCCATTTTTTTACCTTTGTTGCTAAAAAACCGAATAAGATGAAAACAGAGCCGAAAGCTGTGGCAGTGGATATTTTCGCCGGGAATGCCTGGGAGTGCGGGATGGTAGTGACCTTGTTAGGCGATGCCGGAATTGAGGCTTACACGAAAGATGCGATCATGGGTACTATGAACCCGTGGTGGACAAGCCCTGGTGGCGCCGGACCGATAAGGGTGATGATCTCGAGCCTTGATGTTGAAATGGCCAAACCCATTGTGGATCAGTACGTAAAAAACCTCGGATTAACTTGAAAACTCTAAAAGAAATCAATAATCTTCACAAAAGTTTAAAAGCCAAAAATAAACAGTCGGGCGAATATGGGCTTTCGACCTTTTCGTTTTAATTTCAAACAGTTACGATTTGAAAAAGCGATATATACTTTTTAGGCACACTCATTTATGGGCTCAGTCTCAAACGGTCTTGTTTTGGAAAATGCCACAAAACAAGTACTGAGCTTGCCGAAGAATCACGAGTACCTGCCTGAGGCAGACAGGCACTAAATAATGCAAAATAATGAATATCAATAAAATATAAATTAAGAAAGATTTTGTGCCTGCCTGGTGGCCTGCCTACCAGAGGTACGAAGGCAGGCAGACAGGTTTTCGTGTTGTTTCGACAGGCTCAACATAAATTTAGTGGCAAAAAACTAGTTTTTTGACTGGACTCATTTTTTGTAATGGAATATCATCGTTGAAATAAAAACGGCCTCAAAAAAGAAACCACATTCTCAGCCAGGCTATCGTTGTTGTAACCCCCTTCCATCACTACCAAAATGGGGATATTCAGTTCACGAATGAGGTGTTCCGACAATCTCCCGTAAATGGCTGCCGAAAGGTTGAAACTGCCCAAATGGTCATTCACGAAAGTGTCAACACCCAGCGAAACGACAAGTTTTGAAATTCCGAATTCTTTGAATTTTTGCACAGCCTGTTTGAAGATTTTAAAATACTCGTCATCCGTAGTCCCGGGCAACAGCGGATAATTGATGATTTTTTCGGTATTTTCGCTTGAATATCCCGTGAAGTAAGGATATTCGAAAAAGGGGTGACCGTGAATGGATATCAGCAAAATGCCGTCCAGGTGCTGGGTGATGTCCTGTGTGCCATTGCCGTGATGGAAATCAATGTCGAAAATTCCTGTTTTTATCGGTGAATTGTGTTTCAGTTGCCCGTTATCCTGAAGAAATTTGGCGGCAATGGCCGCATTGTTCAAAAAACAATAACCGCCGGCAAAATCGTAACCTGCGTGGTGCCCTGGCGGGCGACACAGCGAAAAAGCATATAACTCTCCTTCGGTCAGAAATTTAGCTCCGGTGAGTGCTACAAACGCCGAGGATTTCACAGCTTCCCAGGTACCTTCAACGAGCATGGAGCAATTATCAGTCATAAAAAAACCTGCCCTTGCCATGGGGTTTGCAGGTGGGTTTTTCCCACGTAAATGGCCAATGGCAAAAAACTCAGGCATAATTCCTTCTTTTGATAATCCTTCCGAAACCCAATCCTGATAAGCATTTTCAAGATATGAGAGGTAGGCTGGCGAATGAACTTTTAGAAAATGTTGGCCATCGAAAATGTCGGGCGCCACAAGCTCAAAATCCGGAATGGTGCACAGTTTCTGGCAAATAAGTTCAGCCCTGTCGGGCGATTCGCCATAAACCATAATCTGGTTGCTGTTGAACTCCTTGGGTGGATGGTGCAACTTGTGTTTGTCGGAATAAACAAATTTCATCAACTCGATTTTTTATGAGATAATATTTGGGTCGTGTTTTTGGATGTAAAGCAGTAACTCTTTGGCAACGTCTGTTAGCAGGTGTACCTTGTCGTAATCGAAACCGACATTGTTGAGGTACTGCAAAATCAACACATCGCCGACGTGCGATTCTGGCAGAATACCTGCGTAAAAGAAGCCAAGTTTCTCGATTTCAGTTGTAAAGAAGCAAATCAAAGGATCGTCAAGTCGCAGGAAAAGATTTAAGGCTGCCACCTGGCCAATATTGTATTTTCGTACCAGCCTTTTTAACTCAATCACAGTATCCTGCCCAAATTCTTCGACAGCAATTTCGGCGCAACCTTCGAGTTCATTCTGGCTGGTCGAAATTCTTGACGTTGGTTGTATTTCTGCAATGTCGTAAATTGGATTGGAAACAAATTCATGCGGTGCACCGATGTTTTTAAAAAGTTTTTCGGTCATTTCTCTGTGGTGTTCAGGTACATACAGGGTTTTTCTGGCCGGCAACTCAAGGTATTTAAATGCCAGGGCTACACTAATCCGCTGGCTGGTATCATCCGAAATGCCTTTAAATTTCCACGAATTGGGACTCGTAGCCAGGAGTAAACCACAGTCGAAAATTCCAAATTTTATCATCGACTTTTGTGTAAAAAGGTGATTCGTAACGGCATAAGCGTAAACCCCCTTCAACGTGCGTTTTTTAGGAACACCGAACAAATGATCGACAAGGCGGTTAAGCGCACCCTGTCCACGGTATTCGATGATTACAAATGCAAAAGTAAGCTCGGCAATCACGTCATCAGGGTGTTGAAACAGCAAAGCCGAATGACCCATGAAAATATTGTCCTTGGTTACGGCTACTGCTGAAATCATCTGACCCGACCTAATCATCTCAACGAGCCGTTCGGGGTAGTAAATATGATCATCGAAAAAAGAGTAACCGTGCGCTTTATAGGCGCAACGCGACACCTCAATGGCCTCGTTATCCAACATTCCCCTTACGTCAAATTCAATTTTTTCGGTGATGGGTATTGCCTCAACCGGATTATTGTTCTGAATTTTTTCAAGCTCCTCAAAGTTTTCTTTACCGGGAAGGTATTTTACCATGATGGTTTCTTTGCCCTGAATACCCAGGTTTTGAAACCACACCCCGTCCATAACCTTGTTTATCAAATAAATACCCAACCCCGACATCCTCATGTCGCCGGGATCGGCATCAAGCCTGAATTTGCTCACCTTGTCGGGATCGAAAGGGATACCCTGTTCCTTAAGCACTATTTTGATGCCGCCGGGTATCTTTTCACAAATTACGTCAAAGGTTGGGTTTTCATCATCCCGGGTGTAGGCAACAACATTCGAAACTGCTTCTTCCATGGCAATGTCGATCTGATTAAGGTTGCCTGTCTGAAAACCAATGTTTTGGGCAACTTCGCGTACAAAACCCTGAATTAGTGGTGTGTATTCAGGTTTGTTTGGGAAAGTAAACCGGATTTTTTCACCTGTTTCCATTTTTCTTTTGCTTAAAAAATTATTGAAGAAATTTTGTGGTTCAAACATAATTCTTTTTCTGAGATCAATTTCCTGTAATTTTTTTTGAATTGATTTTTAGCCCATGAATTCCCATATTTTGTAGAAATACCTGACTATTGGTTGCTACTAACCAGGTAATTTGTTAATCCCCCCGATGAATGGGGGCGGGCTCTACATGGAATTTTTTAAATGATTGTATCTTGTTGTTCTACAATACCTTATCCTTGACTTTCCAATAGGCAGGCGCTACGCTGAACCTGCCAGATGCCAGGCTGGTCCGCCGCAGGCGATGAAGTATTGTAGGAAAAAGAGTTCCTTCAATTTACTGATTACCTCGTAGGTACTGGGTTAAAGGAATTTAGAGTTTCAGCTTGATTGAATTATTTTACTCGGTCCCTGGTGTT
>CALFEP010000141.1 GCA_937950125.1 uncultured Bacteroidota bacterium | reverse complement strand
CCGAAACCCTTCCCCGGACGGAAATTACCAACGTCCCTTTTGCCTTGATCAGCAATGATTTGAGCGCCACGGGATGGGAAAATCCGGGGGAAATCGGGAAGACCACGCCCAACTCAGGGAAATTTACTTCGGTGGAAACCGGGAATTTAAAAGTTACCGATGGGGCTTCAGATGGGAAAGTGCTTACCTCGGATGCCGATGGAAATGCAAGTTGGACAACTCCTTACACCGGACTTACCAACTTCACCGAATCAAACTTCACGTATGATTCCAGGCCCGGTGTGAAATTTACACCCAACAATGCTGCTACTGATGTTGATTTGGTCCTGCAACCCAAACGTTATGCTGCCATCATTGCACAGCAGCCAGACGGAACCAATATCGGCGGCAATAAAAGAGGATTTCAGGCAACAGACTTTCAGCGATTCAGAACAAATGCCTCGCAGGTAGCCAGTGGTCAGTATGCTACCATTGTTGGAGGAGCATCTAATACTGCAAGCGGAACCAATTCCACAGCCATGGGCTCAGGCGCCCGGGCCACTGGCACAAATTCCATTGCAATAGGATCGGGTGTAACAGCCAGCGGATATATCGCCACAGCAATGGGAGATTTAACAACATCCAGCGGAAGAAATTCCACAACGATGGGATATTATACCCACGCCCTTTCTGCTTATGAGACTGTAATAGGACTGAATAGTACAACTTATACCCCGGTAAGTGATTGGACCTGGGAACCTGCCGACCGCCTTTTTGTGGTTGGAAATGGTTATTCTTCTGAGGCATTAAGCAATGCGCTCACTATTTTAAAAAATGCAAATACAACCATTGGCGGTTCGCTGACCCTAAACGGAAACAGAACCGACTCAAGTTATGTTTTTCCAATTCACAGAGGCACAAGCGGGCAGGTACTTGCAACCGACGGAGCCGGAAATACAAGCTGGTCTTCATTGGGATATCAGTGGACAACCAGCGGTTCCAACATTTATTATAATTCCGGGAATGTGGGTATTGGAACCGAATCGCCAACACAAAAACTTGAGGTAAACGGTAGCACACTCATTCCTTCCGGTCAATCGTACTGGATAGGTAATGCAGGAGATACAGGTAACAGGCTGAGGTTGCATCAATCGGGCGCCAATGCTTATATTGACTGGGGCGAAGAAATGCTCTTTTTAAGGTCCGGCGTTACATCAGTCACCACCAGGGTAGTTATTGACGGCAATGGCAGAGTTGGTATCGGCACCGACCAGCCCAAAGCAACCCTGGATTTAAGCAACACTATTTCGAACAGAAAAATAGCCTTAAATACCAGCGCAGATAACGACCATCAGTTTACAGGATTTGGATACAATGGGGATGCTTTGGTTTATCAGTTGGCTGGTACAACGGGTAATCACAAATTTTATGCTGCCACCTCTGCTGCTACCTCTGCGGAATTGTTCAGGATACAAGGCAACGGCCAGATTGTAATACCTGCACTTACGACAGCAGGAGTACTGCTGAACAGCAGCACAGGTTTGGTAAGCAGCTCGGTAGGCTCAAGCGGACAAGTACTTACCATTAATGGAAGTGGAGGAATAACATGGACAACGCCATCCGGAGGCACTGTGACAGGTGTTAACGGCACGGCACCAATCGTTTCATCTGGTGGAAGTGCGCCAACGATTTCCATTAATGCTGCTACCACATCCGCAGCCGGCAGCATGAGCGCAGCCGATAAAACCAAATTGGATGCTATATCAGGAACAAATACCGGCGACCAAACCATTACCCTCACAGGTGATGTTACTGGTTTCGGGACGGGCAGTTTCGCCGCTACCATTTCTTCAGCATCTGTTACGAACGCGAAGATGGCCAACATGGCTGCCAACACCATGAAAGTCAACAATACAGAGGCATCGGCTTCACCCTCCGATCTGTCCATCACAGCCAATACCTTTCCGGCGAGAAGCAGCACAGGGAATATTGCAGCAAAGCCTGTTACCGATTTTGCCCTGTCAATCCTTGACGATGCCACGGCATTAGCCGTAAGGACAACCATTGGCGCAGGAACAGGTAACGGAACAGTGACCACGGTTTCGGGAACCGCACCAATTAACGTGGCAACCGGCACCACAACGCCTGTGATTTCAATTGCGGAAGCAACCACGTCCGCAGCCGGAAGCATGAGTGCAGCCGACAAAACCAAATTAGACGGACTAACATCAAGCCAGTGGACAACCAGCGGATCAAACATCTATTACAATACAGGTAATGTTGGTATCGGGACGGCCACAACCAACGCTCAATTGCAACTTGGCAACGCTACGGCAAACCGGAAAATTATTCTGTGGCAAAATACAAATGACGACCATCAGTTTTATGGTTTAGGGGTAAATAGCCATACATTACGTTATCAGGTACCTGGAACAACGGATAGTCATGTGTTTTATGCAGGAACAACAACACCAACTTCCACAGAGCTGTTCAAGATACAGGGGAATGGGCAGGTTGTGATACCGGCAATGACAACTCCCGGTCTTGTGCAAAACGATGCTACTGGCACATTAAGCAGTACAACAGGAACAGCCCCAGGCCAAATGTTATACTGGAATGGTTCTGCTTGGGTTTCAGTTGCTGCCGGACAGAACGGGCAGATTTTAAAATTTGTGAACGGAGTGCCCACCTGGGTAAATGATGACTTTATAAATAGTTTGCAAATTGGTGATTATTTTCAGGGAGGCATCATAGCCTATTTTCTTCAACCCGGCGACCCGGGTTATGATGCTCAGGTAAGGCATGGTATCATTGCTGCCCCATCTGATCAAGGCCCATATCCATGGGGATGTAATGGCACTACAATTTCAGGTGCAGATGGAACAGTAATAGGAACAGGTAACCAAAACACGCTTGATATTGTTGCAGGTTGTTCATCAACAGGAATTGCTGCCAGAATATGCAATGACCTGGTATTGAATGGATACAGCGACTGGTATCTGCCAAGTAAGGATGAACTTAACAAGCTTTATTTAAACAAAACTTCCATTGGCGGTTTTGCTTCTGCCGACTATTGGTGTTCTTCTGAGCACGATTCCAACTGGGCCAGGGCGCAGTTCTTCAGCGATGGCAGTTGGAACGTCTACGGTAAGAA
This sequence comes from uncultured Bacteroidota bacterium, assembly GCA_937950125.1. Lineage (GTDB taxonomy): Bacteria > Bacteroidota > Bacteroidia > Bacteroidales > 4484-276 > CALFEP01. The sequence continues at coordinate 11,585 of CALFEP010000141.1, read as the reverse complement.
CTACGCACTCTATGTTCGTGCAGTTCGGGATTTTTAAATGCTCATAATAAATAATCAGGATAAAATGAAACACACACTTTTACTCATTGCAGCAACCTTTCTCGCTATTATACAGGGGTACGCCCAGCCCACCACCATCACCTGGCAGGGCAAACTGCTCGATGCCAGCGGCAACGCCATCACCCAAAACAACGTGTCGATGGACTTCGCCATGTTCGATGCCTCCTCAGGAGGCAATCAACTATGGCCGGCTTCAGGCACCGTCGTTAAGGTCCTTAATGTCCTTAACGGTCTTTACTCCGTGCCTTTAGGCACGGGCATAGGGGATGATGCGGTTTTCACCGCTGCCATGTTCAACGGCAAAACACCCTGGCTGGAAGTAAAAGTCGGGACAGAAACCCTTCCGCGAACGGAAGTAACTAACGTTCCCTTTGCCCTTATTAGTAACGAACTGAGCGCTTCGGGCTGGGAAAATCCCGGAGAAATCGGGAAGACCACGCCCAACACCGGGAAGTTTAGTTCGGTGGAAACTGAAAATGTAAAAATCACAACCGGAGCAGCTGATGGTAAAGTGCTCACCTCGGATGCTGATGGAAATGCAAGTTGGACAACACCTTACACCGGATTGACCAACTTCACCGAATCCAACTATACCTACAATTCAAAAACAGGTGTGAAATTCACAACAAATAATGCTGCTACTAGTGTGGATTTTGTAATCTCGCCCAAAGGCGCCGGAGCCATCCTCGTCCAACAGCCTGACGGCACAGCGGCAGGTGGAAATAACAGGGGAATAAATGCCGTGGATTTGCAAACCACAAGAAGCGACAACACACAGGTTGCAAGTGGTGAATATGCCACAATAGTTGGAGGTTCTGATAATAAGGCAAGTGGAGGAGTATCCACCGCTATGGGTTATAACACCATTGCAAGCGGAATTGTTTCCACAGCGTTGGGCTTTCAAACAAATGCCGGCGGATATGTATCTACAGCCATGGGCTTCAATTCCACCGCTACTGGATCTTACTCAATTGCCACAGGTTATTATACCAATGCCACAGGAGAATATTCAACGGTCATGGGAAAAATGACAACTGCCCCATCTGCTTTTGAAACCGTTTTTGGTAGTTACAACACAAACTATACTCCATCAGGCGCATCCCTCAACTGGATCAGCAGCGATCGATTGTTTGTGGTTGGTAATGGAACTTCCAATACTTCACGAAGCAACGCCTTCACCATCTTAAAAAATGCCAATACAACCATTGGTGGCTCATTAACCATTAATGGGAATGGAACGGATGCAAGTATAACTTTTCCTAACGATAGAGGAGCAAGTGGGCAAGTGCTGATGACTAATGCTGATGGAAGTACAGTATGGGATTATGCAGAAACGCCAGGAACTCAAGCCGGCCAAATGCAATACTGGAACGGCTCTGCTTGGGTCATAGTAGCTACCGGTCAGAATGGACAAATTTTAAAATATAAAAATGGTGTGCCTACTTGGGTAGATGATAATATTGATAATTTATCTATTGGTGATTACTATCAAGGTGGTATAATTGCATATTTTCTTCAACCCGGAGATACTGATTACGATGCAAATGAACGGCATGGCATTATTGCTGCACCAAGTGATTTGAGTAGCAGTGCATCTTGGGGATGTTACGGGACTACAACAGGAGCAACAGGAACAGCTATACGAACTGGTGAACAAAATACAACAAATATTGAAAATGCCTGCTCAGATTCAAATACAGCTGCTGATCTTAGTGCAAACCTAAATCTAAATGGTTATTCTGACTGGTACCTTCCATCCAAAGACGAATTGTATAAATTATACCTGAATAGAAGTGCTATTGGCGGATTTGGAAGCACTTATGCTGATTACTATTGGACATCATCAGAAACTTCTTCTACTTATGCCTGGGCTTTCGGGTTTGGCAATGGATATGAAGGTCAGGGTGGCAAGAATGACCATTATAGAGTTCGCGCTATCCGCTCTTTTTAAATGCAAATAATAAAAAATCAGGATAAAATGAAACACAAACTTTTACTCATTGCAGCCATACTTTTTCTCGGCATCCAAAGCTATGCCCAACCCACTGCCATCACCTGGCAGGGCAAACTGCTCGATGCCAGCGGCAATGCAATCACACAAAACAATGTGGCCATGACCTTTGCCATATTCGATGCCTCCACCGCCGGAAACCAGCTTTGGCCGGCCTCCGGCGTTGTCGCCAAAGTCGTTAACATCGTTAACGGTCTTTACTCTGTGCAATTGGGCACCGGCACCGGTGACGACATTGCCTTCACCGCCGCCATGTTCGATGGAAATACTCCTTGGCTTGAGGTAAAGGTGGGCACCGAAACCCTTCCCCGGGCAGAAATCACCAATGTACCTTTCGCCTTAATCAGCAACGATTTGAGCGCCACAGGCTGGGAAAACCCCGGCGAAATCGGGAAAACCAACCCCAACACGGGGAAATTTACTTCGGTGGAAACCGGTACTTTAAAAGTTACCAATGGAGCCTCTGCGGGGAAGGTGCTTACATCAGATGTTGATGGAAATGCCAGTTGGACAACTCCTTACACAGGACTTGCCAACTTCACCGAATCCAATTTCACATTCGATTCCAGGCCCGGCGTGAAATTCACACCTAATAATGCTGCTACTGATGTTGATTTGGTGCTGCAACCCAAACGTTATGCTGCCATAATTGCGCAGCAGCCAGACGGAACCAATATCGGCGGCAATAAAAGAGGGTTTCAGGCAACAGACTTTCAGCGGTTCAGGACAAATGCCTCGCAGGTAGCCAGTGGTCAGTATGCTACAATTGTTGGAGGAACCAGCAATACTGCCAGCGGAACAACTTCCACAGCCATGGGCTCAGGCGCCCGGGCCACTGGCACAAATTCCATTGCAATAGGATCGGGTGTAACAGCCAGCGGATATATCGCCACAGCAATGGGAGATTTAACAACATCCAGCGGAAGAAATTCCACAACGATGGGATATTATACCCACGCCCTTTCTGCTTATGAGACTGTAATAGGACTGAATAGTACAACTTATACCCCGGTAAGTGATTGGACCTGGGAACCTGCCGACCGCCTTTTTGTGGTTGGAAATGGTTATTCTTCTGAGGCATTAAGCAATGCGCTCACTATTTTAAAAAATGCAAATACAACCATTGGCGGTTCGCTAACCTTAAACGGAAACAGAACCGACTCGAGTTATGTTTTTCCTATTTACAGAGGTACAAGCGGGCAGGTGCTCGCAACCGATGGAGCAGGAAATACAAGTTGGTCCTCGTTGGGCAATCAGTGGACAAGCAGCGGTTCCAACATTTACTATAATTCCGGCAATGTGGGTATCGGAACAACAACGCCGCTCAGTAAGCTGGCTTTTGGGGATAATATCGGGACGGGTTTTGATGATTGGGCGGATTATCAGATTTTATTGTTTGGAGCTGAAACACCGCAAGCCTCTTATGGCTTAGGAATCAAAGCAAATACACTGGCATTTAATTCAAACAGCGATTACGATTTTGATCAGAATGGTTCGACGGTAGTAACGATTCAGTCGGGTAAAGTTGGGATAGGAACCGAAGCGCCAACACAAAAACTTGAGGTAAACGGAAGCACACTTATACCTTCCGGTCAATCGTACTGGATAGGCAATGCAGGAGATACAGGTAACAGGCTGAGGTTGCATCAATCGGGCGTCAACGCTTATATCGACTGGGGCGAAGAAATGCTTTTTTTAAGGTCCGGCGCAACATCAGTCACCACCAGGGTAGTCATCGATGGCAATGGCAGAGTTGGTATCGGCACCGACCAGCCGAAAGCAAGCCTTGACCTTAGCAACATTTCATCAAACAGGAAAATAGCTTTAAATACTGCTGCCGATAATGACCATCAGTTTACGGGTTTTGGATTCAATGGGGATGCTTTACGGTATCAGGTATCCGGAACCACGGACAGCCATGTTTTTTATTCCGGAACATCAACCTCCACATCCGGTGAATTGTTCAGGATAAAGGGTACCGGCGAAGTGGTAATTCCTGCATTAACAACACAGGGGATTTTACAAAACAACGCTTCCGGCGTGTTAAGCAGCACCAAAGGAACAGGCAACCAGGTATTAAAAATGAATTCTGCGGGTACGGCAACTGAATGGGGCAGCGAGACAGACCCTAGAGTACCTTCCGGCACCGCCCCCGGCCAGATGCAATACTGGGATGGTACAGCCTGGGTAACAGTTGCTGCAGGTAAGGGCGGTCAAACCCTGATTTTTACCAATGGAAGTCCGCTTTGGGTTTATGAATACGACATCATTAATCATTTAAGTGTCGGCGATTATTACCAGGGCGGCATAATAGCGTATTTCCTACAATCAGGCGACCCTGGTTACTATGCAAATGTAAGGCACGGTATCATTGCTGCCCCAACTGACCAGAGTACCAGCAGTACATGGGGATGTTACGGAACTTCCATTTCAGGCGCTGATGGTACAGCTTTGTTGACAGGTGCACAGAACACCACTGATATCGTGGCGGGATGCAGTGATGCGGGAATAGCGGCACGAATTTGCAATGATCTGGTATTAAATGGGTACTCCGACTGGTATTTGCCGAGCAAAGATGAACTCAACAAATTATATTTGAATAGAATTGCCATTGGCAGTTTTGCTTCTGCCTGGTATTGGAGTTCTTCCGAGAACAGTTCCGTTCGCGCCTGGACTCAGTATTTCGACACAGGCTATCAGATGGGCGACTTTAAGAACTGGGCAACCTATGTTCGTGCCATTCGGACTTTTTAGCGATTCGACAATTTAACAATTTTGAAAATATGAAACAGATTTAAATTTTTTTCACATTCCTGGCTTTGAGCTTTCAATTAATAGCTCAGCCAACGTCCATCACCTGGCAGGGCAAACTGCTTGATGCCAGCGGCAACGCAATCACGCAAAACAATGTGTCGATGAACTTCGCCATGTTTGATGCCTCATCGGGAAGCAACCAGCTTTGGCCTGCTTCCGGTGTAGTTACCAAAACTGTAAATGTAGCTCAGGGGCTTTATTCTGTTCAACTGGGAACGGGTGTTGGCGACGATATTGCCTTCACCGCCGCTATGTTCAATGGCAAAACGCCCTGGCTTGAAGTAAAAGTAGGTACCGAAACCCTCCCCCGAACGGAAATCACAAACGTTCCCTTCGCCCTGATCAGCAATGATTTGAGCACCACTGGTTGGGAAAATCCGGGCGAAATCGGGAAGACCACTCCGAATACAGGGAAATTTACAACTTTGGAAACCGGCAATATGAAAATTACTGCCGGGGCTTCTTTGGGTAAAGTACTAACATCGGACGCCGATGGAAATGCCACCTGGCAAAATACATCATTATTAAATTTTACAGAAAGTAATTACAGCTACAATTCCAAAACAGGAGTTAAATTACAGGCCAACAATGCCTCCACCAATGTTGATTTTGTGGTTTCCCCAAAAGGAACCGGAGCCATACTTGCACGGCAACCCGACGGAACGGCATCAGGCGGAAACAACAGGGGAGATAATGCAATCGATTTGCAAACTGTAAGAACTGAAGCTACACAGGTAGCCAGTGGCGTTTCGTCGGTTTTAGCAGGTGGGGCTGCCAATGCCATAACTTTTGTTTCACCTACACTTCAAGATGGGAGTTATTCGGTTCTGGTGGGTGGCCGGTCAAACGAATTATCAGGTTCAGATGCCGTACTGGGCGGCGGTTACGACAATACGCTTAGTGGCTGGAGGTCATTCCTTGGCGGAGGATTCAGCAATGTTGTTTCGGGCACTCATTCGGTTGTTGTGGGTGGATCTGGTAATCATGCCACAGGTGGTTTGTCATTTATTGGCGGAGGCCAGACAAATACTGCCGGTGGATTTGGTTCTTACGTTATTGGTGGATTCGGTAACACTGCACAATCCTATGGTGAAGGTGTGGCGGGTACTTATGCAACCACAGGTGTAGGAAATGACATTAGTTATGTGGCCACCGACCGGCTTTTTGTTATTGGAAATGGTACTGATGACGCTGCCAGAAGCAACGCACTCACCATTTTAAAAAATGCCAATACCACCATCGGCGGAAGCCTTACCATTAACGGCAACGGATCGGGTACCAGCCTCGCTTTTCCGGCCACCAGAGGAACCAGCGGACAGTTTTTGAAAACCAACGGCGCCGGGACTACATCCTGGTCAGGTGTGACAAAAGCAGATGTAAGCCTTGGAAATGTTGAAAATACTGCTCTTTCCACCTGGACAGGTTCAGCCAACATTACAACCGTTGGTACCATTGCCACCGGAACCTGGCATGGAACCGCCATCACAGAATCTTATATCGGCAGCCTGAGTTCTTCAAAAATCACCTCCGGAACTTTCGACAATGCCCGGATCAACTGGGCAGCGCCGGGAACCATCGGTTCTACCACACCTTCATCAGGAGCATTTACCTCGCTTTCTGCAAACAACGGATTATCCGTTTCCAGCGGGACTGTAAACATTAAACCTGCAGGCAGCGGAGGTACCAGCGGCCAGGTGCTCACTACCGACGGCGCTGGAAATGCCACCTGGCAGGCGGCTTCCGGCGGTGTGACAACCCTGTCGATGCGATATATTATTTGTGCGAGCGGATATTTTCCTTCCGGTGAAATGGATACTCATTTTGTAGGGGAAGTGATCCTTTTTGCCGGCCCATCCCAGCGGATACCAGAAAATTTTGTAGAATGTAACGGACAGTCTTTAACCGTTGCCTCCTATTCAGTACTTTATTCAGTCATTGGGAATACCTATGGGGGAAATACCTCCAATTTTAATGTACCAAACCTTACCAATAAAGTACCAAAAGGATTATAAACGAAATAATTACATACTGTATGAAAAAAATCACACAAATTCTCATTTTCCTGGCTTTGAGCTTCAATTTGTTAGCTCAGCCAACTACTATCACCTGGCAGGGCAAGTTGCTTGATGCGAGCGGCAACGCCATCACCCAAAACAACGTGGCCATGACTTTTGCTATGTTCGATGCCTCCACAGGCGGAACCCAGCTTTGGCCCGCCTCGGGTGTAGTAACCAAAACTGTGAATGTAGCTCAAGGGCTTTATTCTGTTCAACTGGGAACTGGAGTTGGCGACGATATCGCCTTTACCGCCGCCCTGTTCGACGGCCTTACCCCCTGGCTGGAGGTAAAAGTCGGGACAGAAACCCTTCCCCGAACAGAGATCACCAACGTTCCTTTTGCCCTTATAAGCAACGATTTGAGCGCTGCAGGCTGGGAAAATCCTGGCGAAATCGGGAAAACCACACCTAATACAGGAAAGTTTACTTCGGTGGAAACCGGAAGTATGAAAATCACCACCGGAGCTGGTAACAATAAAATTCTCAGTTCCGATAATGATGGCGATGCAAGCTGGAGCACGCTGAGCAGTTTGGAAACAGATCCAATCTTTGGCGTATCTCTGGCTTCACAGATTTCAGCTTCAGACACCACCCGCTGGGGCTTACAATATTGGAATAAAACCGGAAATGACCTTTTTTACCAGAATGGCAAAATCGGAATCGGAACAAGCGACCCTTCCACTTTGCTTAAAGCCCCGCTGAATGTGGAAGGAGGAATCCGCTATAGCGGTGGCATAGGTGGAACAGGTTATGCCGGTCAGCTGTATTATGATCCTGCCGACACGGGTACTTTCAGATATGTTGACAACCTGGGAAGGCATAAGGTTTTCGGGGCTGGTTCGATAAACTATTCCGGAACATTGTGGACGTTGAATACTAACGATTTATATACCGACAAGGACGTAATAACCACAGGCGGCCTGGGAGTGGGATTTGATGTAACACCCGGCTATGGTTTTAATTTTGTTACCTTATGGTTACATGAAGATAATGTACGAATAAGGTTTGATGACCACAGCACAATAGCCGGTTTTGCTTCCACCGACTGGCAACTTACGGCCAATGAAAGTGGCAGCGGGGGAATGAATTATTTTGCCATCGAAGATATTACAGATGCTACTATCCCCTTTAAAGTACTTGGGGCGGCGCCTACCAACTCGCTTGTCGTTTCGGCAGCAGGAAATACTGGTTTCGGTACATTGACACCTGCCCGGAAAATCCATGTAAATGATGCTATGCGGCTGCAACCAACCTCAGAACCTGCCTCGCCGGCTGCCGGAGATTTTTACTTCGATTCAATTTCGGATAAATTGAGATATCATAACGGAACAACCTGGCAAAACCTTGAATCGTTGCCCGATTTACCAACTTTGTGGACGTTTTCGGATGACGATTTTTTTGCCAATGGCAAAGATGTGGTATGCAACAGCAAACTGGCCGTTGGTGCGGCTTCTGTTTCCGGACAAAGCTTTGGAAAAGAAATCCTGTTGCTGAAATATGATAATATCAGGATAAAATTTGATGACAACAGTGTATCACCCTGGCCGGCAAACGACTGGCAGATTACCATAAATGATTCTGTAAGCGGAGGGGCAGGTTATTTTGCTATCGAAGACATAACTGCCTCCCGGGTTCCATTTAAAATTATGGCCAATGCTCCCAATAATTCGATTTACATTGATAAATACGGACGTTTAGGGCTGAAAACCCTGACTCCAACTCATGAAATACACATGAAGGATAATGATACTCCAACCATTCGATTCGAGCAGGATGATACTTCAGGTTGGGCGCCACAAACCTGGGATATCGGCGCCAACGAGGCCAATTTCTTTATCCGTGATGTGACCGCAGGATCATTAATGCCTTTCAGGATTAAACCGGGGTCACCTACCAACAGCCTGACCATCAACAATGGCGGCAATGTTGGTATCGGCACCTGGTCGCCTCAGCAGAAGCTCCATGTTTCAGGCATCATGCGCCTGGAACCTGTTGACGAGCCTGCAACCGCCGGTGAAGGCGATATCTATTACGATAAAAATACACATAAAGCCCGCTGTTACGACGGCTCGGCATGGCACGACCTATGGTAAATCAGAAAAAATTAAATAACTAAACATAATTTTTTAGCACTATGAAAAAATTAAACGTATTCATTTTGTTGCTTTTCGTTCATGGGATGATTTTATCCCAAACCCTGAAAACCTCTGTGTTTTCATCAGGTGGTGGCCCTGCTCAAACTGCCGTTTATAGCAGTTTTGGCACTTTCGGGCAACCTTTGTCTGTTGGTACTGTGGGAACAAATTACCAAAGCAAAGAGGGATTTATCTTTGCACAGCAAAACGTTGTTTCAGCAACAATCGATGCCGATGAAACGATTTGTTACAACACAGCAGCTACCCTTCTTGAACCGGCAATAACGGGTGCAGAAGGTGTCCTGACCTATCAATGGCAGGTCTGGAATGGAACAAGTTGGGAAGATCTTACTGGTGAAGTATCTGATTCTTATGATCCCGGCGACCTGACTGAAACCACAAAGTACAGGCTGTTGGTTTACGACAAATCGGGCATTGGCCAGGCCATAAGTGATACCGTTACTGTGGTTGTTACCGATGAGTTTACTTCCGGAGCCATCGCAACGGACGGTGAAACCATCTGCATTGGAGGAAATCCGGCACAGATAGGCAGCAACAGCGATGCGTCCGGTGGAATCGGAGTCACTACTTACGCATGGTACAAAAGCACCAACAATTTTACTGACAGTTTGCTTATTACCGGCGCAACCACCAGTGTTTATGATCCGCCTGACGGATTAACCGAGTCATCCGCCTACCGCCGGTATGCCCACGATGCTACCTGCCATACCGATTTTAAACCTTCCTCCGGAACATGGACGGTAACCCTTTATGATGAATTTGCTGCAGGCGCCATCGAATCCACAGGCGAAAGTTTCTGTTTATCAGGCGATCCATCCGAAATAGGCAGTACAACGTCGGCTTCGGGAGGTAATGGAACGATTACTTATAAATGGCAGGCAAGCATGGATGAAAATTTTACAAATCCGTTGGATATTCCTGGCTCTGACGGTGAAACCTTTGATCCGCCTCCCGGATTGTCTTTCACAACATGGTATCGCCGCCTGGCTCACGATGCCACCTGCAATACAGATTTTGATGTTTCTTCAGGAGTATGGAAAGTAATAATTGCAGCTGATGATTTCACCCCTGGTGAAATAGAAACTACCGGAGAAACAATTTGTTACAACGGTGATCCTACTGTTATTGGGAGTGATACTGATGCCTCTGGTGGTGATGACAACATCACCTACGCCTGGTATAAAAGCACCAACAACTTTACCGACAGCACGCTCATTGATGGGGCAACCGCAGCTAACTTCAACCCACCGACCGGATTAACTGCAACCACCAAATACCGTCGTTATGCAAAAGACGGGGCGTGCAGCACTACATTGAAACGTTCAGTTGGAACCTGGACGGTGAACGTTTATGACGAGTTCGATCCCGGAGCCATCGAAACCACAGGCGAAAACCTCTGTTACAACGGCGACCCGGCCACCATCGGCAGCGACACCGATGCAGCGGGCGGAAATGGAACCATCACCTACAAGTGGGAATCGTCAACCGATAATTTTGCCACTGCAGGAACACTGATTGCCAGCGCAACCTCGGCAAGCTACGACCCGCCAACCGGGTTAACCCAAACCACCAGCTACCGCCGTTACGCCCACGATGTTACCTGCAACGCCACGTTTGAAGTTTCCACAGGAACCTGGACGGTGACGGTTTATGATGAGTTTGACCCGGGAGCCATCGAAACCACAGGCGAAAACCTCTGCTACAACGGCGACCCGGCAGAAATTGGCAGCGACACCGACGCCGCAGGCGGAAATGGAACCATCACCTACAAGTGGGAATCCTCCACCGATGATTTTGCCACCGCCGGAACGCTGATTGCCAGCGCAACCTCGGCAAGCTACAACCCGCCGACCGGATTGACCCAAACCACCAGCTACCGCCGTTATGCCCACGATGTTACCTGCAACGCCACGTTTGAAGTTTCCACAGGAACCTGGACGGTGACGGTTTATGATGAGTTTGACCCGGGAGCCATCGAAACCACAGGCGAAAACCTCTGCTACAACGGCGACCCGGCAGAAATTGGCAGCGACACCGACGCCGCAGGGGGAAATGGAACCATCACGTACAAGTGGGAATCCTCCACCGATGATTTTGCCACCGCCGGAACACTTATTCCCACAGCAACTTTAGCAAGCTACAACCCTCCAACCGGATTAACACAAACCACCAGCTACCGCCGTTACGCCCACGATGCCACCTGCAACCTTGCTTTTGAGGTTTCTATAGGAACCTGGAAAGTGACTGTTTATGACGAATTCGACCCGGGAGCCATCGAAACCACAGGCGAAAACCTCTGCTACAACGGCGACCCGGCAGAAATTGGCAGCGACACCGACGCCGCAGGCGGAAATGGAACCATCACCTACAAATGGGAATCGTCAACCGATGATTTTGCCACCGCAGGAACGCTGATTCCTACCGCGACCTCAGCAAGCTACAACCCGCCGACCGGATTGACCCAAACCACCAGCTACCGCCGTTATG
>CALFEP010000140.1 GCA_937950125.1 uncultured Bacteroidota bacterium | reverse complement strand
GGATCAGATAAAAGAATCTGGAGCACTTCGCTGCCATGAATGTCGGGCAGGTTCAGATCGAGCAGGATCAGGTCGGGTTTGAGTGAAGCCGCCAATGCTTGTGCCTGTGCTCCGTTGCTGTTGGAAACCAATCTAATCTGCGGAGTATGGCTGGTAAGAATTTGATCGACGAGGTCGATGTTTGAAATGTTGTCCTCGATGTAGAGGATGAGGCCTGTTTTTGCTGAAACCTTATCAGTTTCGCTGAAGACCATATCCTGACGACCGGGGTGATTTGCCTCTTTTGTGCTCAGGGGGAATTCAACCCAGAAAGTGCTGCCTACGCCGGGTGTACTTTCCACGCCGATTTTTCCTTTCATCACTTCCATTAATCTGGAAACCACTGCCAGGCCAAGCCCGGTGCCTTCGATGGTGGTTTTTTCGGCGCCAACGCGTTCGAAGGGATTGAACAGAATTTGCAGGTTTTCGGGTTCAATGCCTATCCCGGTGTCGCTTACCGATATCCTGAGCATGTCCCGGTTGTTATCGGTAAAAGGTATAAGTTCAGTTTTTACGACCACCGAACCTCCTTCGTGGTTGTATTTGATGGCATTGTTAAGCAGATTGATCAGCACCTGTTTTGCCCTTTGTTTGTCGGCATCAATAAATTCATCGAGCACCTCCGAATCCTTCAGCACCATGGAAATGTTTTTTTGATCGGCTGACTGTTTTAAAATATCCATCATTTCGGCGATGATGCTGCGCGTCCTGACCGGTTCGATGGAAAGAGAGAGTTTGCCGGCTTCGATGCTCGAAATGTCGAGCACTTCGTTTATCAGGTCGAGCAGGTGTTTTCCGCTTTTCAAAATGTAGTTGACACCTTTCCGGTGGATTTTGTTCAGGTCGCCCATTTCGAGCAATTGTGCAAAGCCCAGGATGGAGTTCATGGGTGTGCGCAATTCGTGGCTCATACGCGAAAGGAACTCACTTTTTGCTTTATTGGCTTTTTCTGCTTCTATTTTTGCATTGAATAAATCTTCCTCAATTTTTTTCTGCAGGGTTATATCCAAATGCGTACCCGACATCAACACCGGTTGGCCTTTGCTGTCCCATTCGTGTACCTTACCCCGGTCTAACACCCACACCCATTCGCCATTTTTATGTTTCATCCTCGACTCGAATGAGTAATGTTCAAGTTCCCCGTTAAAATGTCTTTTCAGCAATTCTTCGGAGGCTTTCAAATCGTCAGGGTGGGCAAATTTCGTCCAGGTTTCGATGTTTACGGGCGAAATTTCATCAAGCGTGTAGCCAATGATGGCTGCCCATTGCTCGTTGAAGATGGTTTCGCCTGTCTGAACGTTCCATTCCCAGGTTCCGGCATTGGTGCCATTGATAATGTCGGCCAGCCTGCGTTTTTCGGTGGCAAGTTCATGGAAAAGTTTTTTACGTTCGGTAATATCAATTTTTATGGCGATAAAATTGATAATATTCCCTTCGTCGTCCTTGACGGGAGTGATGGTTTGTTCTTCGTAATACAGCGTTCCATCTTTTCTTATGTTTATCAGTTCGCCGCTCCATACCTGTCCCTGCCTGATTGTATCCCAAAGTTCGCCGTAAAATTCCTTGTCCTGATGCCCAGATCTTACTAATCCTCCCGGCGTTTTGCCGATGATTTCATCTGGTGAATACCCCGACAGTTTTGTGAAACCGGTGTTTGCCCACTGGATTTTCCCATTGATATCGGTAATGATGATGGCCAGGGCAAAGGATTCGAAGGCCGCACTTTGCCTGCGCAGGGCTACTTCGGCCTTGCGGCGTTCGGTAATATCGCGTGAAATGCCGTACAGAGCATCTTTCCCGTCCCATTTGCCTTTTATCACGCGGGTTTCAACAGGGATATGCCCTCCATTTTTCTGATACAGCGGAACGGGGCAAAACAGCTCGCGTCCGGCCAACATTTCGTTGACAATAAAACCGGCCTCTTCGCGGCGTTCGGGCGGATGAATTTCAAGCACGTGCATGGCGCTGAGTTCATCAGCTGTATAACCCAACCGATGCTGGACGACAGGATTTGTGATCATCATTTTTCCTTCATGATCCAGGATAAACATAAAATCGTCGATGGTATCGAAGAGCATCTGGAAGTTTTGCTTGCTCGACAACAATGCTTTTTCAGCATAAATGCGCGAAATAGCCTGCCCCGCCTGATTGACCAGTGATTCAATCCTGCCCGATATTTCTTTTGGGATTTCAGTCATCGACCGCGAACAAAGGTTTATAATGCCGATAATGCTTCCCTGGTGCTGTAACGGGAATATCGCCAGGCTTTTGATATAATCCCTTTCTTCCTCCGAAAAATGGTCAGGAATGATGTCCTTGTAAGACCCAAACAAGGGTTCTCCCGAAAAAACATGTTTAATCTGTGCTGCATCAGGTTTGTAATCAGCTACCATTTCAGCAAATTTTGCGGATAATCCTTTGTGTATGATGAGTTTTGGGATTTTTGTTTCTGCATCAACAAGGTATATTCCGCCACAATCAACACCCGGAATTTCGAGCATGGTACTGATGGTGAGTTCCAGCGCCTGGTTCATGTTTGAAATTGCGGTAAGCGCTATTGCAAATTCTTTTTGCATCCTGGTGAAGTTTTCATTCCGGATTCTTTCGGTAATGTCGCGAATAATGGACAACACCTCGTTTTCTGAAATGGCAACAATACGGTTTTCGAAATGCCTTGTTTCCTTTCCGATCGGCAAACTGTATTCATATTGTACCGTTTTATTATCGATAAAAGCATTTTCAATGCTTTGCATCGATTTTACTGCCAATTCTGGTGGAAGTATTTCCATCATTTTTTTCCCGAGGAAAACTTCTTTCGGAACATACAGGTCTGAATCTTTTTTACACTTGTAGTCGATGTAGGTTCCATCGCGGTGTATCCTGAAAAGCATGTCGGGCATAGAGTCAATGATTGCCCTGTTTTCGGCCTCGCTTTTCATGAGCAGGGCTTCCGATCTTTTTCTTTCGGTAATATCAACCACCGTTGCAAGTATTCCTTCGATGCGGTTATTGTTGTAATACGGCGAGTAGGAAGTATGTATATCCCTTGATTCACCTTTGACGTTAACAAGATGGTTCTCGAAGGTGGAAGGCTCACCCTGCAATGCTTTGAGCAACCAGGGGTGTGCCCTTCCAAAGGCTTCATCGCCCAGGATGTCTTTGACAGGTTTGCCGATAATCTCTTCTTTTTTCATACCGAAAAACGATTCATAGGCGCTGTTGATAAACGTGTAGCAAAGGTTGGTATCGGCCAGGGCAATGAACACCGGAACGCTGTCAGTTATCTGTGTCAGGGTATTCCTGCTGTTTATCAGTGCCACCTCGGCTTCTTTACGCTTGGTAATGTCGTGAATGATTGAGAAGAGCACCTGTTTTCCTTTTATTTCGATGGGGGTGGCGTGTGCCTCAACGGTTCTTATTTCGCCTGAAGCAAGTTTGTGAGGAAATACGAAATAGTTTTGATGGTGGACGGATGCGTCAAGCATCAACGAATTAATTTCTTTTTCGGATAATGAATTTATTTCGGAAATATGAATTTTCTTTTGCGCGTTGAAATTATATCCATAAAACATTTCAGCGGCCTTATTGGCTTCCACAACTTCGCCATCAGCAGGATTGATCAGCAGCATGACTGCTGCATGCTGATGAAACATATTGTAGAACCTTTCCTCGCTTTCGCGCAGGGATTCGAGCGCTGCGTTAATTTCGGCGGTTCGCTGTTCTACCCTTTCTTCGAGGTTTCGGTTTATTTTATTCAGCGCTTCGTTGGCGGTTTTGAGTGGAGTGATGTCTTCGATGGTGGTATATACCTGGAAAGGTGTTTTTTCGCCCTCCCTGAACTCGGGGTACGAACTTACCTTGGCCCATACAAGGTTAGCCCTTGCAGGAAGGCGAATACCGAGGATTGCATATTGTGGAGTTCCTGTTTTCAGGGCTTTTGCCACCGGGTGTTTTTCGGGGGGTAATTCATGTCCCGGTTCATCATACGTGATGTACTTTTTATTTCCCGAATCTTTACCCATCATCTGATCGATGCTCAGGTCAAGAATGCGCTCTGCCGACGGATTGGCAGCTATTATTTTTCCATTTGCATCATAGTAAATGACCCCCTGGTTCATGGTTTCGAAAAGTGTGCGGTAGCGTTTTTCGCTTTCGATGATTCGTTTTTCGGAAGCTTTTCGTTGGGTGATGTCCTCTTTTACAGCAAGAAAATGCGTTGTTTTCCCTGATTTGTCGCGGATGGGTGTAATTGTAGCATATTCCCAGTACAATTCTCCGTTCTTTTTTTTGTTTTTAAGTTCTCCGCGCCATTCTCCATCTGCCAAAATCTTATCCCAGAGGGCTTTGTATATTTCAGGTTTTTGGAAACCTGCATTTAATATCCGCGGATTTTTGCCTGCCACCTCATGAAGTGTATAGCCTGTTACCTGCTCAAATCTTGGATTTACATATTCGATTTCTCCATTCAGGTTTGTGATTAAAACGCTTACCGGGCTTTGCTCCACAGTAAGCGATAGTTTTCTCAACAGTTCTTCATTTTTTACACGGTCGGTGACGTCGATGTTTGTGCCCCGGATTCCAAGATAATTGTTTTTGTCGTCAAAAACCGGCTGACAAACATGCTCGATATGTCGGGTTTCACCTTGTCGGTTGATTATCCTGAAAATGTGACTCCCGGGTTTTTTTGACGATTTGGCCTGCCGGTGATGTTTGCGGTATTCTTCACGGTCGTCAGGATGAATCAGCCGCCTGAACAAGCCGCGATCAATAAGCAATTCACGGGCTTCATAGCCGGTGATTTTTTTGCATGATGGCGAATGGTAAAGGAATTGTTTGTCAGTTCCTTCCCAAAACTCCCAGTTATAGGTATTGTCAGCAACAATCCTGAATTTTTGTTCCGACAGGCGGATAGATTCTTCGATGTTGCGACGTTCGGTTATGTCGCGTTCAATCAGGAAAATGCTTTCAGGCCTGCCGTTCGTGTCGGTCAGAAATTCAGCAGCCACTTCAACCCAAAAACGACTTCCATCTTTTCTGATCAGTTTATACTCGGAAGTCTTACCATAATCACCGGCCAACATTCGCTTGAAATTACTCATTGCGTTTTCCCGGTGTTGAGCATCAATGTAATTAAAAACATTCTCCCCAACCATTTCATCCATGGTATCGTATCCATGCCATTGAAGTAGTTTTTCCGAAACATATTGTATGGTACCTTCCATGGAAATGACTGCTATTCCATCCGGCGAATTTTTAATCAAATTGCTCCAGCGTTCCTCACTTTTTCGCAATATTTCTCTTGTATTTACAAGGGTGGTAATGTCAGTAAACGTAAACACCGCATGCTTTACCTGCACATCTGTAACGAACTCCGGATATACACTGGCCTGCAGCCACACACGGTTTTCTGATCCGGGCAAACCGATGCCATAAATCCTGTCAAACAAGGGTGCGCCGGTTTTTAATACAAGGGACACCGGGTGTTCATCAGGTGTTAAAATTCTGCCGGTATCATCTGTAAATTGTTGTGTGGGGTCAAAAGGTTTTATCCCTTTCAGCTGTTCGTCAGTGAACCTGAATATTCGGTTTGCCTCGCTGTTGCTAAGTATAATTTTGCAGTTGCTGTCAAAGACTACGATACCTGATTGCAGGTTTTCCACCAGGTTGCGGTATTTCGATTCGCTGTCGCGAAGACGGAGTTCCGAGAGTTTTCTGTCGGTGATGTTTCGGATGCTTCCGTAAACAGCCGAAATTGCCGTTCCTGATTCGTTTGTGTCGGCGGTGGCAACAATTTCTATCCATCTTAGTGTCCCGTCCGGTTTAAATGAACGGCATTCAAATCCGATGGGTTTACGGTCGGCGAGTATTTTCCTGAACTGCTTGTTGAGCAGGGGTAAATCATCAGGATGGACGATTTTGTCCCAATTATCAGGGGTAACTGCATCTATCTGATTTCGGCCTGTTGTCAGGGTATAATTTCCCGCTATGACCGACATTTTAAACTGACCGTCATCCTGGGCTGTGAGTTTGAAAATGTAGTCGCTCATCAGGTTATTTAATATCCTGAAGGTTTTTTGATTTTCAATCTCCTGTATTTCTGCGTGTTTGCGTTCGGTAATGTCAACCTGCGAGATCAGGACATGTCCCTTTGTTCCCTGAACGGGTGAAACACGCATCCAAAACCACCTGGGATTGTCTGCGTCATCGCTTTGATACTCATTTTCCCTCAAAAGACATTCGCCTGACTGCACCGATTTGATCATTTCGATCACATCCATCCCACCAAAGAGGTCGTTGCTGCTTGCTTCGAAGTAATTGCTTCCTACGCCCCACTTAGTTTCATCGGGATCGGCGCCATGGCTGCGAGCAAAGTTTCTCCAGGCTTCGTTTATCGCTAAAATTTTCCCTTCCTGATCAATCACTGCATAATGTGCCTGTGTAGAATTGAGTATGGTTTGTGAAAAATCGCGTTCTTTTCTTATCAGTTCTTCAGCCTCTTTATGTGCGGTGATGTTTTGTACCTGTGAAATGAAGAAAACGGGACTACCCTTTTCATTCCTGACGAGTGAGACACTCAGGAGCGCCCAGATAATTTTTCCTGTTTTATGGAAATATCTTTTTTCCATCTGATAGGTAAGAATTTTTCCTTCCAGCAATTGCGCGACAAAGGTAAGATCAGCGTCAAGGTCGTCGGGGAAAGTCAAATCCATGAAGGTTTTCGAGCGCAACTCCTCCTCGGTGTACCCAAGCATGGAACATAATGCATGGTTGGCTTTCAAGAAATTCCCTTTGGGCGAAACAAGGGTCATTCCGATGGCTGCATAATGAAATGCACTTTGGAACCTGGCTTCACTTTCCCGAATGGTTTCCTGCTTTTTAACCTCCCCGGTAATGTCGATGTTTACACCAACCATTCTGGTGGCTTTTCCGGTCTCATCACACAGCACATCTCCAAACGCCCTGATGTGTTTCACGGTTCCGTCGGGCAGTAGTATTCTGAAAACGGTATCATACTCCCGCAATCCATTTCTGGCTTGTTCAGAAATGGTGTCGGCCATTGGCTTATCTTCAGGGAGGATGGCATCCAGCCAGGCTTCGTAAGCCCCTGCAAACTGGGCTTTTGACCGGCCATACAGTTCATACATGTTTTCATCCCACTCCAGCCGGTTGTTCACAATATCCCAGTCCCAGATACCAATTTTTGCAGCACGGTTGGCTAAGGTAAGCCTTTCGTTTAGCCTGGTTATTTTTTGCTGCGCCTGCTCCTGCTCTGTTACATCCAACATACTCACAATCAGGTTACGGTCGCCGTTCTGATCGGTATAGTGGGTCATATATTTTTCGCAAAGACGTTTTTCGCCGTCAGCCCTGATGATCGAAAAGCGGTAATGGTGCTCGTAAGGCTGCTGATGCGCGAATTTCAGGAAATTGCTGATCACAAATTCCTTTGATTCGGGAGCAACAAAACCGGCAAACGACTTAGCTGCATAGAGCGCCTCATCCGAATAACCTGACATCCTTAACATGGCATCGTTTACCCAAAGTATTTTTGCCTCTGAATTTAAAATACAAATAGATGAAACCGAATACTCCGAAACTGCCCTGAATTGTTCTTCACTCGCTCTGAGTGCATTTTCAGCCATCATTCTTTCGGTAATGTCGCGGCCGGTTCCCAACACCGATATTATTTCACCTTTTTCGTTCACCTGTGCCTTGTCGCTCCAGGCAAGCCATCGCCATCCCTTTACCGTTAATGCCCGTTGCTCAATATAACAGGAATAAGGGCTGTGAAAAAGGTTTTTCATGGCTTCCTCTGTGGTTTTAACATCGTCTTCATGCACAAGCGGATAAAATGAACGACCCAGCAGTTCCTCCTCGGTTTTCCCAAAAAGACTGCAATAGCTTGGGCTGACGTAGGTAAATTTATTTTCCGCATCCACCCTTACCACCAGCTCATTCTGGTTTTCGACCAGCATCCGGTATTTTTCTTCGCTTTGCTTTAGTTTTTTCTCAGCCAGAATTTGGTCGGTAACGTCAGTAACCATCACATGACGGGCATTTCGCCCGCGATAGTTCATGTTATGGTACGAGATTTTTACATTCCTCGTTTCACCGTTTTTCCAGAGATGTTGGATCACGCCCTGAATAACATGAATATCGAAATTCTTGCTCAGTTCATTGAGCAACATCGGGATTTCTTCTTTTGGGCGTATATCCTTTAAGGTCATGTTCAAAAACTCATCACGCGAATAGCCGTACAGGTTAATGGCGGCATCGTTCACCTGAAGAAATGCCAGGGTTTCCATGTCGAAAATCCACATGGGTTGCGGATTGTCTGAAAACATCTGACGGTAATTGTCTTCACTGTCGAGCAATGATTTTTCCTTCTCTTTAGCCGAAATATAATTACCGAGCCTGAAGGCAACTGAAGTGAGCAGGGTGGTCTCTTCGGGGAGAAATACATCATGCCGGTCGCTAAGCACATCATCGGGATAGGCAACCACAATGCGCCCTGCAGGTTGGTTTTTCACAATGATTTCATGTGTGAGTGTACGTTTCGACAGTTTAAATCCTGGTGTTTTATATTGGTAATCATTCAGGGTTATTGAAGCCGAAGCATGTTCAGGAAACTGAAAACTGTCGGGGATGATTTCTGCAATTTTCTGGCAGACATCATTCACGGGCAATTCGCCAAGCCCTAAAATGGAGGTTATTTCGTTTTGACAATTTAACTCTTTCATCCGTTCGCCCAGCGTAAATGCTACCTGCTGCAGGTGTTTTTGGTTTTGGTCAAAACTTTGTTTCAAAACATCATATTCGTGCTGCAACTGCGCTAACTGAAGGCGAAGTTCATCGCAGTTTTTTTTGCTGTTTTTCATTTTCATGGTTTGTTAATTTTCATTTTCAGTAAGCGGTAAAAAAATGTCGAAACGCGAACCTTTGCCAGGCTGGCTTTTCACTTCGACAAACCCCTGGTGGTTTTCGATAATTGCAGCCACCACCGACAATCCCAGCCCCGTTCCCTGGCCGGCGCCTTTGGTGGTAAAAT
This sequence comes from uncultured Bacteroidota bacterium, assembly GCA_937950125.1. Classification (GTDB taxonomy): domain Bacteria; phylum Bacteroidota; class Bacteroidia; order Bacteroidales; family 4484-276; genus CALFEP01. Next base: position 1,281 of record CALFEP010000140.1, on the reverse strand, counting down.
AAGGATCGAAAATATGTTCCATTGTTTTTTCATCCATTCCTATGCCTTCATCCTCCACACTCAATAATGCATATTTTGCTCTGGGAAGCCCGGGCAGCGGAAAGGATTTTTTGTTTGCCGTAAGCGAAATGGTCAGGTTGCCTTTGTTTTTCAGGGCATCTTTGGCATTCATGGCCAGGTTCATCACCATTTGCTCAATCTTCACCGAATCGCCTTCAACATAAATGCCTCTTGCTATGCGACCGCCGATTTCAATGGTCTGTGGCATAATCGATTTTATCACCTGAATAAAATTGGTTAGTACCTGCGACAGGTTAATCACTCCATTTTCGGGGCTGATATTGCGGCTGTAGTTGAGCAGCGCCTTGATGGTTTTGTTGCCGCGGTCAACCGCAGAATCGATCTGGAAGGTGTTTTTGATGACCGAATCGTTGTGATTGGATTCCAGTTTGATAATGTCGGAATATACCTTGATAACCTGAAGCAGGTTGTTGAAATCGTGTGCAATGCCGCTGGCCAACAAACCAATGGCTTCCATTTTCTGTGAGTGAATCATCATCCCTTCCAACTGCTTTTGTTTTGTAATGTCCTCGTAAAGTGCAATAAAACTGGTGATGATTCCCTTTGAATTCCGGATTGGGGTGATGCTGAGTTTAATTTTTATCTGTGATTGGTCGGCTGTGTAATCCTGCATTTCACCAATCCAGCTTTTGCCCGAAAGGATGGTGTCCCAGAAACGGGTGTTGGTTTTTTCGTCGCGTCTGTCGGCGGACAGCAACCAGAATTGTTTGCCCAGGAGGTCTTCTTTTGCAAAACCGGTGATTTTGGTTGTGGCCGGATTGATGTACTCGATATTTCCGACAATGTCGGTGATGATAACGGCCGTGTCGCTTTGTTCGATGGCCACAGTGAGCTTTCTCAATTCGCGTTCTGCCTCTTTTCTGACCTGTATTTCGGTTTTGAGTTTCAGGTTTGCTTCTTTCAGATCGGCGGTGCGCCGGGCAACTTTTATTTCGAGGTTGCGTTGATAATCGTCCAGTTCCACAGATTTGCGTTTGTGTTCGAGTGCGCTCGAAAAGTACCCGGCGGCAATACGGAGCATTTTTTCGGTGTCATCGGTAAAGTGTTTTTTCTGCTTCACGGCATCAAATCCCACAAAACCCTTCAGCTTCGATTCAAAAATGAGAGGAACAATGATTACCGACTTAATATCCTGTGCTTTAAGGATGTTTTTCTCGTTCTCAGCTTCGGGCGGCAGCAGGTCGATGTCGTAACAATTGA
>CALFEP010000139.1 GCA_937950125.1 uncultured Bacteroidota bacterium | reverse complement strand
TCAAGCACCTGATCGGTGCCGGCATTCGAAAGATCGCCTGCAAATGAAGTTATCACATACACCTGATCAATGGCTGAACTGCAGGCAACGCCTTCGGGCGCCACCCGGCGCATTTGCACAATGTAGGTACCTAAGCCCGTTAATCCGGCAATGGTCACCGGTGATGAACCGGAACTCGTCCAATCTGTCGGAAAAGTAACATAGGTAACTGGAGGACCATAATCCTCAATGGTTTGAGGCCCACTTAACAAACGATACTCTGTAACCCCCGTACCCCCGCTGGCGGTGTAAGGAATTACGGCCACACTTTCACCACAATCCAGAAAAACCTGTTCTGGCGTAATGTCAATCGATGGCCCGGTAACAAATGAAACGGAAACAAATGCACCCCCCGAACAGTTTGTTACATCATTGCTTATGGAGTACAAAAAGGTATAGGTACTAGTTCCGTTCATACCTGTTATTTCGGTAATAGGGCTCGTTGGACTAACTATTGTGGCTGCAGGGCCTCCCGTCTGGGTCCATAATACAGTTTCATTAATGTATAGGGGAATTGTACCCTGCAAAACAGTGGAAGTCCGGGCATCACAAAAAGTCTGGTTCCCTCCTGTAATCCCGGGGGAGGTCAAATCTGCCGTTGCTGCCGGCACAATAACCTGCACCTCATCATATCCGGATACACAAGGGCCAGTAACTGTCCACCTGAATGTATAGGTACCTTCAATTAAATTGGTTATCCCGGTGGTGTTACTATTCGGGCTAACTATGTTAGGCACATTAGGGCCACTGATGACTGTCCATAAACCAATCTGGCCGTCAATTCCGGTACCTGCATAGGATCCATTCAATCCTACAGATTGGGTTGATGAATAACAATGTGATGCATTGATAGTTGAACCTGCATCAACAGTTAAACCGCCTCTGTTGGTTATTCTCACTGTATCACTTGATGAGCAACCCGATACTGTGTTTTCAATCGTCCAAACCAGGTTGATACTACCTGATGAAGATCCAGAAACTGTAAGGGCTGATGTGGGAGAACTCGGAGTAACAATTGTTATTCCTGCACCACCACCCTGCCAATAGCCAATTTCATTTGCACCAGCAGCAGCATTTGCTGCAAGACTGTATGAACCCGGGCAATAGGTTGCATCCACACCAGCATCGGCTTCAGTAACGAACAAGACCGTTTTATCCACATCCTGATAAACATAAGATCCATCCTCACAGGTTGTCGATATTCTGAAGGTGTATGTATTTCCCCCTTGAAAATTAATAACCCTTGTGTTAAAACTGGTCGGATTTACAATGGTTACCGTGGGTCCGCCAACCTGTTCCCACAAAATGTCATTTTCGCCACCCGGAGGAAAGGCTCCACTGTTGTTACCATACAACCACAGTTCCTCATTTGGGCAAATGGTTTCATCAACGCCGGCATTCACCGAACAGTTCTGACCATTAGCCACCCCAACCAAAATGAACAACGCAAGAGCTGCTTGAAATATCCTGACGGCAACAATTAATCCAGGCCTCATCAAGTCTTGTAACCGACCTGTCTTCAAAATAATGTTGACGGAATTTCTTACGGGTTGTAAATATTTTTTCATACACCTGAAAGTTTAAGTTTTCTATTTACTTTTTATTTTTATTGCTTTAAAATCAAACTGTTACAATCTGCTTATTATCAACAGAAACATTTACATCTTTTGCATCAGGTATGAAGGTTTAAATGCAATTATCGGGAAGTAGAAAACAAGTGACTTTCTGCAGGAATCAACAGTACAGCCCTGTCCAATTTTCAGTTTAGTGAAAAGTGGTAAATATTAGACATAAGTTCCCCCTCGTAAAAAAATTACAATAAAACGATCAATAAAAAAAAGTACTAAATTGATGTCAAAAAATTAATAAAGTTTACATGCAATGTGAATAAGCCAACATCATAAAATGGACTAAAATAACTGTTATTAAGGCAGGATAAACCTGTTTTGGTGCTAATAATTTTTCAAAAATCGTACCTTCAAAATTAAATAAAAATTTTCACTGAAAATAAAATATTTAATAAACCGCATGACATAATCTATTTTCCCAAAATGGAAAAACCGACCTCAAATCGTCTTCAATAGGTAATATTATTGGGACTATCAACCGCATTCGCATCAGGCTTTTTCTCTTTCAATGTCAACAAGTTACAAAAATGCACTTGGTTGAATTTATTTAAACTATTGAATATGAAATTATTGTAAAAGTACAAGCTTTGATCGATGAATTATTTAGAAAATACCCACTTTTGAATGTATTGCTGTCGGTTTTTGAGGTAAAAGTGCACCAAAAAAAAATCTGTTAACCAGCAACCGTAGGAAGAATTTTTTACGCTAAAACTGAAAATTTAGCTGAATGGCAATTATGAATTTTGTTCAATGTTACTCGCTCAAAAAATGAACAGAAAACATTTAGAGATGATAAGTCTTACGAGGTACTGGTAAGACTGGGTGCACGAAAAAGCCCCGTAAACTTGCGTTTACGGGGCTTTATCAAAGTGATCCAGCTGGGACTCGAACCCAGGACCCACGGCTTAAAAGGCCGTTGCTCTACCGACTGAGCTACTGAATCGTCCTGTTTTGGGGCGGCAAAAGTAATACCAATTTTTAAAAATGCAAACGAAATATAGTTTTTTTTCAATCCTAAAGAACATCAACCGGACCCAAGCCCTCACGAATGATCTGAAACTGACTTCCGGTACAATCGATAACAGTCGATGCCAGGTTTCCTCCAAAACCTCCATCAATCACAATATCCACAAGGTCTTTGTACTTTTCATAAATCAATTCGGGGTCTGTGGTGTATTCAATAACATCATCTTCATCATGAATAGAAGTTGACATAATAGGATGACCAAGATTCCTTACAATTTCAATCGGGATGTTGTTGTCGGGAATTCTTATCCCAACAGTCTTTTTCTTGTTCTGAATGTATTTGGGCACGGTGTTGTTTGCCTCAAGAATAAAGGTGTAAGGCCCCGGAAGTAGCCGTCGCATCAATTTAAAAAGGTTATTTTCAATAGGTTTTGTAAAATCAGAAAGTTGGCTCATGTCGTGACAGACAAATGAAAAATTTGCTTTTTCAGGCTTAATGCCTTTGATGCGCGCAATGCGCTCGATGGCCTTCGATTTGAAAATATCGCACCCCAGACCATAAACTGTATCGGTAGGACAAATAATAATGCCGCCATCTCGAAGGCATTCTACCACCATATTTATCTGCCGTTGACTCGGTGTTTCAGGATGAATTCTGAGTAACATGAAATAACCTTTCTGTTGATTAAGGCTGCAAATATATCAATGTTCGGGGATTCTGGAAAGGCAGGCTGGAAAAATGGAAAGATGGAATGTTGAGGTGTTAGCCGAAATTCCGCCTTGGCGTAAGAAAAGTGGAACAATGAGAAAACCGGTATTCCTTTTTTCGAATTTATTTTATGATTAAATTTTATGAAAAGTAGATGTTAAATACGGAAAATCGGAGATTGAATAAAAAAAGGGTAAGCTACCTGCATCGCACCGCTACAACCGCCTACCCTTGCTATCTTCCGATCCTGGGGGAGTTCAGCGGGAGCTGGTCGTACAGGACTTACCCGCTGCAAAAATACAATTTCCGCCACAATTGCCAATTTTTTTTAATTATTTCACCAGTTATGTTTTCATTCGTACTTTTGCAGCTAATAACCAAATCATTTCAAAATTATGGACGAACAAACATTAGCGGGATCAAACGAACCCACCCTACAAAAATCATCAAATGTAAACGTCGCCCTCATCAATGGGCTGTATATTGGAGCGGTTCTAATCGTATTTTCCCTGATTCTTTACCTTTTGGGAACCCCTCGCGACAATTGGTTGCAGTACATTTCTTACATCATTATGCTGGTAGGCGTTGTTATGGCAATAAAACAGTGGCGCGACAAATACAATAATGGTTTTATCACTTACGGACAGGCATTTTCAAATGGTTTCCTCACCCTGTTGTTTGCAGGAATTCTGACGTCCATCTACATTTTTATCTTTTTTCAGGTAATTGCACCCGATGAAGTAACAAAGATGGCACAACTTGCAGAAGAACAAATGTATGAGAGGAATCCCAACATTTCGGAAGCCGATGCCGAAATGGGAATGAAATTCGCAAAAATGTTTATGAAACCCTGGCTGATGGCAGTGATGGGGCTCTTTTTTACAGCCCTGGCAGGATTAGTAATGAGCGCAATTGTTGCTGCATTCATGAAAAAAGAAAATAACCAGTTTGTCTAATTTCCTGATGGATTTATCACTAATTATCCCGCTTTACAACGAAGAGGAATCACTGCCCGAACTCACAGCCTGGATTTCAAAAGTGACCCATCAGGCTGGATTGAGTTTTGAAATTATTTTTGTGGATGACGGCAGCAGCGATGACTCGTGGAAAACAATTGAAAACCTTAAAACCGATTACCAGGAGGTTAAAGGAATAAAATTCCGCCGTAATTATGGAAAATCTGCTGCCCTGAATACCGGATTTGCCGCAGCATCAGGCAGTGTGATCATCACTATGGACGCCGATTTGCAGGATAGCCCTGACGAAATTCCTGAACTATACAAACTGATAGCAACAGATGGTTTTGACATCGTATCAGGTTGGAAAAAAAAACGGCATGACCCAATTGGTAAAAGGTGGCCATCCAAATTTTTCAACTGGACAACCCGTCGCATTTCAAAAATCAAACTTCACGATTTCAACTGCGGTTTAAAGGCCTACAAAAACGAGGTTGTGAAAAACATCGAAATCTATGGCGAGATGCACCGCTACATCCCGGTAATTGCGAAGTGGGCAGGTTTTCAAAAAATCACCGAAAAGGTTGTAAATCACAGTAAACGCAAATACGGTCGGTCGAAATTTGGCGCTGGCAGGCTTATCAAGGGCTTTTTAGACATTGTAACCCTTAATTTTGTTTCGAAATTTGGAAAGCGGCCAATGCACTTTTTTGGGGTAATCGGAACCCTCCTTTTCCTTGCCGGATTTGTAATTGCAGGCTATCTGGCTTATGCCAAATTTTTTATGCTTGAGTATAAAATGACTGAAAGACCGCTGTTTTATTTCGGTTTGTTGGCCATGATCATGGGAACTCAGGTTTTTGTAGCAGGATTTATTGCCGAAATGATATCACGCAATTCACCCCGGCGCAACGAGTACCTTATCGAAAAGAAAAGTGGCTTTTAATTTTACTTCCAATGGATCAGGAAAAAGAAAAGAAAAGCGTCGTAATTCTGGGATCGGCTTATCCATTCCGTGGGGGGCTTGCAGCCTATAATGAACGGTTGGCGCTGGCTTTTTCCGAGCTTGGTTACACGGTTAAAATCGTTACCTTTTCCCTGCAATATCCCAACCTTCTGTTTCCTGGAAAAACACAATACTCAACCGACACTGCCCCACAAAACCTTGAAATTGAGGTTTGGATTAATTCAATAAATCCACTTAGCTGGATTAAAGCGGGTTATAAAATTAAAAAACTTCAACCCGATTTGCTGATCATTAAATACTGGATTCCTTTTATGGCGCCCTGCTTTGGTACCATTGCAAGGTTAGTCCGCCAAAACAGAAAAACCAGGGTGGTCAGCATCCTCGACAACATCATCCCTCACGAAAAAAGGCCGGGCGATAATATGCTAACCCGGTATTTTGTGAAACCTATCCACGGGTTTGTGGCTATGTCGCGACAAGTATTAAAAGATCTTGACCGGTTCGACACCACCAAGCCACGGAAGTTTTGCCCTCACCCACTCTATGATCATTTTGGAAATCTGGAAACAAAATCCGGAGCCCTGTTAAAACTCAGCCTTGACTCCTCTTTCAATTATTTGCTGTTTTTCGGTTTTATCCGTGACTACAAAGGGCTCGATCTTTTGCTTTACGCAATGGCCGACGAAAGAATCAGAAAAATGAAACTGAAATTATTGGTTGCCGGTGAGTTTTACACCAATCCAAAGCCCTATTTTGAAATCATCGAAAAAGAAAAACTGAGTGACACTGTGATCATGTCCAACGATTTTATCCCCGACAGCAGGGTTGCCCACTATTTTAATGCTGCTACACTCGTAGTTCAGCCTTACAAAGATGCAACCCAGAGCGGCGTTACCCAAATTGCCTATCATTTCGAAAAACCCATGATCACCACCAATGTTGGCGGTCTTGCCGAAATAGTGCCTGACGGAAAAGTTGGTTTCGTTGTTAAACCAGAAATTCAGGAAATTACCGAAGCCATAATCAGGTTTTTTGATGAAAACAAGGAAACCGTTTTCATCGAAAACATAAAATCTGAAAAACAGAAATATTCGTGGGAACGAATGATTGAGACAATTGAAGGGTTGTAAAAATCCCATAATATGGATAATCTGATAAATGAGTTTGAAATTTGACTACAAAAATGATAATCAGAAGTAAAGCCCCTTTACGGTTAGGACTGGCAGGTGGTGGAACAGATGTGGCGCCTTACTCCGATATTTTTGGTGGCGCCATTCTCAACGCCACCATCAGCATGTATGCATACACAACCATCGAACCACGCAGCGATAATACTATTGTTCTTTGCTCTGTTGACAAGGGTCAAACGCTTGAATTGCAGTCAGGGGAAGAACTTTCGCTGGACGGCAATCTCGATCTGATTAAAGGAATTTACAACCGTATTTTAAGACAATTTGGAAAAAGAAACCTGGCTTTTACCCTCACTACATTCGTTGATGCACCTCCCGGCTCCGGGCTTGGCACTTCATCAACGTTGGTTGTTGCGATACTTGGCGCTTTTGCCGAATGGCTGCGGTTACCCCTGGGTGAATATGACCTTGCACGGCTTGCCTACGAAATTGAGAGAATTGATTTAAATATGGCCGGCGGAAAACAAGATCAGTACGCTGCTACTTTCGGTGGAGTAAATTTTATGGAATTTTCGAAAGATGAAAAAGTTATAGTTAATCCACTGCGCATTCCCAATCGCTACCTCAACGAAATGGCGCATAACCTTGTGCTTTATTATACCGAAACCAGCAGGCTTTCGTCAACAATCATCGAATCGCAAAGCCGGAATGTGGTAACCAACAATCAGCGATCCATCGAAGCCATGCACCAATTAAAAAAACAGGCTGTTTTGATGAAAGAAGCTGTTTTGAAAGGAGAACTCGAAAAAATTGGTGAAATTCTGGATTTTGGCTGGGAATTTAAAAAACAGATGGCTGAAGGTATTACCAACCCAATGATTGACAATATTTACGAAACGGCAAAAAAACACGGTGCCACAGGAGGCAAAATTTCGGGCGCCGGTGGTGGGGGTTTCATGATTTTTTATTGTCCAGATAATTCCCGTACCAAAGTTATTAAAGCATTGGAAACACTTGGTGGCCAGGTAAAAAGATACGAATTTACAACACAGGGATTAACCACCTGGACTTTTTGAGGCAAACTGGTGGCTCTTCAAGTCACAAACCTTAAGCAAAAATCACTTTCTTTCGATAACCGGAATCCATTCATAAGCGCCCAGGTCAGGGCTTTGTGTTCTGTCTCGCCCCTTAATATCAATCGGAATTGTCGCCGAAACATCAGGGTTTCCAATATTTTTGGCTGGCGACAGACTATCAAGTTCGTAATTGCCTTCGCTGTAATTCACAAACAAAGGATTTTCGTTTTTCAAACATTCAACAAAATTCTCTGAGTTCGAAACATCCATTTCAGTTTTAATCAAACAATGATCAAAAGTGTAGTTAAACTCAGCTACGCTATCGTCGATAGCCAGTTCGTCCTGCTGATTTCCATAAATAATCGTATTGGCAAAATAGGCTGAAAACGGGTAGGCAACAACCTGATAATTCTGTGTAAGAAAATAGTTATTGAGATAAACCGACTCGGTGTTTCGAATAGAATAATTCCAGTAATTGGCAATGGTGGTGTGCCTGAAATCGTAGGCGCCACCCAATGTCAAAGCCAGTGCATATTGCCCGCAGTTTGCCAGAACACAATTGGCCGAGGCAATTAAATAATATCTTGATAAAATTCCGGCACCCGACATATTTTCAATGATGGTGTTGCTGATGGTAAGTTGGTTACCCATAAATTCCTGGAGTGTTTCGGCCTGAATGCCAATAAACCCGTTCCTGATGACAGCATAGTTAATTACATTATCCACGGCGCCTTCATTAATCCATATTCTGTCCCACTGTCCTGGCAAATCATCATAAAAACCTTCAAGCCGGTCGCTCTGAAAATAAACTGGTTCTTCGAGGGTACCATTTACCTTTAACGACCCTCCCTTGTAAATCCACAATCCTGAGCCACTATGAAAATAAACCTTGGTTCCGGCATCAATATTCAGGTTTCCGGTTGAATCGACCACTGCATATCCATACACAACAATGGGTAGTTCGTTTGTCCAGGTGGTATCGACACCTTCACTTGCTACAATTCTGTATTTTGGCAGATTTGGTCTGTTTACATTCCAGAGTATGAACCTTGCATTCTGCCCCCAGGCAACAAGATCGATATCCTGCTGATTGCCGTTGGTTTCAAATACAATCGAGTCTGTTACAATAAAAGGTAACGATTCGTCATTAGGATCGATGGTAACACGGGCAAAAATGTAAATGCTGTCGTTACCATTAATTTCAACATCAGAAAAACTGGTTCCAGGTTGGCCGTCCACATTTATCGAATACCTCGAATGCTCACTTCCTGCAAGTTTTAGCGACGAAATTTTGATCTTTTGACTGTTCCTGTTGTAAACCCTGATTTGTTCCGTAATTGATCCAATGGTTGAAAATACGGTATCGAAAATGATGGTATCGGATGAAAACTCAAGTTTAACAGAAGGGCTGGTTTCAAAGGAATCATCCTTTTTGCATGAGGAAAAAATTCCAATCAAAAACATCACTGGTAGCAAAATACTAATAGCGGTACGTGAAATCATCATTCTTGTTTTTTGTGCGCAAAAAAAAATTGAAAAACTACCTCAAAATACGTTTTTAAGGGGGCTTTATTGTGATAAGAGGAGCTTACTGACAAATGGAATTGAAACAAACCCAACCATCTTGATAATTACTAAACCTTTTGGGATACAACGATTACGGTAGAATAAAAAACGACCAAACCTGCATGAACCGGCAAAAAACGCCCGAATCGAAATAATGATCAAAATTTCGGCATTCAGCAACAAAAAAACTGAATGTAAGGTATTCAGCACATTTAAGATGCAGAAAGATTAGACTGGTAACTTAAATCTCCGGGTACCGGAGAAACCCAAATATTTTACAAATTCAGGATTTTTTAGAATTATGTTGAGTTTAGAATTGATTTTTGGAGTGATGAATCCATCAACTTTCAATCAAACGATTAAGACTCACCAATTCATCAAAGCCAAAATTAACGCAGCCATCACAACGTACATGATTCTCGAGGCCATCAATGAGTTTGAAACATTTTTTGCATCGGAACCATTCTTTGTCGAATTCATAATTTCCACCTTCAAAATAAATGGCTTTACCTTCAATAAAGGCTTTGGTGAGGCTTTTTAGTGCTTTATTGTAAATTCTTGTGAAGGTTGGCCTGGAAACCTGCATCCGTTCGGCAGCTTCATCCTGCATTAGCATTTGATAATGTATCAATTTGAGGCTTTCGTATTCTTCAAAGGTCATCCGTACCGGATCAAGATCGCAATGCGGCATTCCAAAAGGTTGAAACCCTTTCATCAACGGAGGTTCAAACAGTTTTCTACTTTTTTGAGGACGTGACATTTTTATTTGATTTTATCAAGTGAATGATGTCAGGATAAATCAAATAAACAAAAAATATTGCAGATGCGGCTAAAATTAATTTACCGATGATGCAATACCCGTTACAATAATAGTCATCACCAAAACCAAAAAGGCAGGAAGCACATCCTAACAATACCATCAAAAGATAATCAACAAAAAGAATTGTTGGTAAAACAATAACCAAATTTCTGACAAGTGAGGTTTTCATAATCTTTTTTTCGACAAAAATAATGAACTTACGTTCATAATGCAAGTAAAAAATTTTTTTTTCGTCAGTTCAAAATGATAATGAAAAACTAAAAAGGGAGCTCCGCAAAGATGCGAATACTCCCTCTTACTCTGTCGGGGTAGCAAGATTCGAACTTGCGACCTCCTGCTCCCAAAGCAGGCGCGATAACCGGACTACGCTATACCCCGAACTTTTTTATTTTAACTATTCCGGCGACCTTCCCGATCCTATCGGGACGCGATAACCGGACTACGCTATACCCCGAACTTTTTTATTTCAACTATTCCGGCGACCTTCCCGATCCTGTCGGGACGCGATAACCGGACTACGCTA
>CALFEP010000138.1 GCA_937950125.1 uncultured Bacteroidota bacterium | reverse complement strand
TTCCACCGAAATGTAGCCTGTATTTTGGGCGATGTCGTTAATTCCGGCCAGGATAGCCACAGCATGAGGCTCGAGGCGGATTACATCCTGCCTGAAGCGCAGCAGCATTTGCGGAGTGGTTTGACCGCTGATCCCGCGGTTGATATACTGTTTGTTTTTAAAAAAAAGGGTATCGATGTACTGCCACCCTTCGGTGATTGAATTTCCCATGAAAACGATCCGTTTTTCGTGTTTAGCGGGTTTTGGTAATGCAGCGTTTTCCATTTTGAAACGGTTAAGATTTGCCCAGTCTTTGTTCTCTTCTTCGTTTTGCGAAAATACCTGGAACGAAACCAGTAGGATAAGTCCTGATAAGTAAAGTTTCATGCCGAAATAGTTGAAATAATTTTAATGTTTTGAAGAAATTCAGTTGTTGTTCAGGCTCACAAACTTACTTTTTACGGCTCACATTTCTACTAATATGAACCATATTTTTGCACTGCGTGAGCGGTATTTTTTTTGAAAATAAAATCGAAAGCTATTTCTTTTTGATAATCCTATCGTTTTCAAATGTTTCCTGATATTCAACCTGGTCGTTTCGGTTGTAACGGATAAATAAGCCGTGTTTTTTATTGTTTTTGAAGTTCCCGGTTTGCCAGAGCTGCCCCGTTTCGCGGTAAAAAATCCATTCTCCTTCCATTTTTTCGTTAATAAAAGGGCCGGTTGCTTTTACTTTTCCGTTTTTATAATACCAGGTCAGCGTGTCGCCAGTTTGTACATTTTTTACTTGTCCGTTGGTGTAATACTCTTGTTTTGCCATACTTAGTAATTTGTATTATTGAGCTCAGTCTAAAAACTAAAAACCTGTCTGCCTGCCTTCGTACCTCTGGCAGGCAGGCTACAGGCAGGCACAAAAACCTGTCTGCCTGCCTTCGTACCTCTGGTAGGCAGGCCAACAGGCAGGCACAAAGTTTTTGATTTTAATAATTTATTGATTTTCATTATTTTGTATTATTTAGTGTTTTCGTGATTTAGTGGCATTTTTAAAAACACAACCTTTTTAGACTGGACTCATTATTGAATAGTCAGAAAATTAAGTTGAAAAGAGCATTTACCGGATATTGTACTCAATTTCCTTCAACCTGAATTTGCCATAGGTGAATTTTCCATCGGGGTACTCCCAGATTGCTTCACCGGTGGCGGGTACCATTCTCCCGTCAAATTCCTGATAATCTGAAGCAGGCGTGTAAAACGGGAATTGTTTCATTTCGGAAATGTCGGTACGGTCGTTTGAAACAAAGTCAACAAGTTGCCCCTGGTCGTTGAAATAAAGTACTGCCGTGATGGTGATTCCCTGGTTTGTAAATTGTGCAACGACTGATTTTGGATCAAGGATTTGCCAGTGAATGTTTTTGTTGATCAGGGTGGCAGGCGCCATCAGGCACATATCGTTGAACAGGGTTACGGTTTCGGTTTTATCCATGACATCGCCCGATTTTTTTATCACCGGAAACATCCCGAAAAGCCTGATGTCCATGGTGGCTTTGGCATTGCTGTAGCGATGATAACCCGGTACCTGCACGCCAAACATCCTGCCTTTCATAAAAAACAGGCGGGTTGGCTCATCAAAAAAGTTGTACTGCTCCGAAACAAACGGAAAATAATCCTTGCCTTTGGAGCGCATTTCGCCTTCAAAAACTATTTTCATGTTGTTAACTTTGGGTTTGTTCAGCGCCCCGGAATAACGGATGTAGCGCTGCACCACTTCGGGCAGATGCTGCAGGTTAGCCTCGGTCAGTATTTCTTCGGTCAGGTTGGCCGAACGCGCCAGATTTTTTACAATATCATTCCTGAAATTGCTCTCGAAGTTAAAACTACTCCAACTGAAAAAAACCACGAGAAATATGATTCCGTTGGCAATGGTTCCAAACCGGGCGTCCTGCCAGTAGATAAAAATAAGGGTTTGTGAAACCGCCACGGCAAACAAGCCGGTGAGCCACCATTTGTCAAAATTTAGCAGAAATAAAGCTGTGGTGATGACAAAAAGCAAGGTAGCCAGTAACCACAACGCCCCGTGAAAGCGAGGGATTTCCTGCGAAAGTTGGTCAATTTTCCCCAGGTTGAAAGCCTTTACAAATCCCATCGAATGAATAAGCCCATGAAGGATAAGCAGGATAGTAAAAAGAATTTTCATAAATTTTAGTATTGATAGTTGATAATCTCAATCACTTATTTGGTGGTGGCGCCACCGATGTTGGTGAAAACACTGTCCACCGGTTCCCAAAGTTCAACCTTGTAACCTTCGGGGTCCATGATGTGAACAAATTTTCCATATTCATAAGTTTCAATCGAATCCACAATGGTTACGCCTTTTGCCCTGAGGTTTCGAACAAGGCCTTCGAGATTCTGAACCCGGTAATTGATCATGAAATCCTTTGCTGACGGTTTAAAATATTCGTTCCCGGTTTTGTATGGGCTCCACATCAGGTAATTTATTTCCTCGGGTCGATTGGCGTTTCTGAATTCAAACGGAGAACCGTAAGCGTCAATGGCCAGGCCCAGGTGTTTTCCGTACCATTCTTTTAATGCTTTCGGATTTTCAGTTCCGAAGAAAATGCCGCCAATGCCGGTAACCCGCGGCGTGGTGTCAATGGGCGATATTTCATTTTGGCCGGGTTTGTCTTTTGCCGGCATATCGGTTGATTGTGAGTAACTTACCAACGTTGCAGCTAACAGCAACAGTGTAAAAATTGTTTTCATGTTATTGGCCCTGACATTTTATTCATCAAAAATTAAAAATAGTCACAGTAAAGATCTGGCAATACTGTAATATCACCAAGGAATTGAAATTAAAGTAATTATTGTTTTACTCATACAAGTCATTCATATCGGCATTGCAAATGGCAACCATCAGGTTACCTATTTTTTCAGTCAAATCGCGAAAAAACCTCTCCCCTTTTTCGGCAGTGGCAAGCCTCGGATCGCCAACGCCTGTGTCTTCGGTCACCTGCGGCCATTTTCGTTCAGCCCATGCCCAGCCCTGCGAAAATTCTTTTATTTTGTTCTTTTTGGCTTTTCCGCTGCCCCATTTTCCGAAGGGCAACAACAGATCGGGGCGGAGGTGGAGCAACAAGCTGGTTTCCATTTCGTCAGCATGGTCGCATTTGTTTTCAAAGTATGCTGAACGGTCTAATGCCTGGTACCAGTTGGCAAACGAAATGAACATGTTGGGATGTTTGAAACCCAGTTCACGCACCAAGGCCTTAAAATCGTTGCCGCCATGGCTGTTCAGAATCAATAGTTTGTTCAGGCCGTGATGGCCCAACACCTGCACAATGTCGCCTAAAATGGCCAATTGCGTGGTTGGTAAAATGTTCATATCCAGGTAAACATCGCGCTGACCCGTATTTACGCCATAAGGAATGGTAGGGAGAACGATAACTTTAGCACCTTTCTCCCACGCAAGACGCGCTGATTCGGCTGCAATGAAATCCGATTCAATGTTATCCGCGGCGTATGGCAGATGATAATTATGCGCTTCAGTAGCGCCCCAGGGAAGGATTGCCAGTTCGAAACGCTGTGTTTTCATTGCTTCCCAGTTGGTTTCTGCTAAAATATAGGGTCTCATATCTGGTTCTGTGATTGATAATTATCTGGTTTTCATGAAAATGATCAATAGTCCATGGCCGCTTTCAAATTAAAGTTTAACCTGAATGCGGTTTTAATTAGGAATGAATTACCCTGTATTTCATTTCAACCACCCCCGATTTGTAGTTTCTTGTTTCTAAAAGTTCAAGTAGGGTTTCTGACGGTTTGCCTGTAAAAAGGTCGATGCCCGCCGGTAAAATAATTGGCATAATAAAAAGGTGAATTTCATCGATCAGGCCGTTGCTGAGCAGAAAAGTGTTGGCCTGCCCGCCTCCGATGAGCCAAATGTCTTTGCCTTCTGATTCCTTCAACCCTTTGATGGATTCATAATGCTTGCCGGTAATAAACTCCACTTGCTCCGAATCTTTGGCAACAGGATCGTTGGTCAAAACATAGTTTTTTTTGTTTTCGTAGGGAAAATCAATCCCCCAGCCAAGCACCTGTTCGTAGGTACGGTTTCCCTGTATGGTGGTGTCAATCTCTGCAAAGAAGCCGGAAAATCCATAATCGCAATTGTCGGGGTTCGGAATTTTGTCGAGCCATGTCACATTGCCGTTGGCATCGGCAATTTTACCGTTCAAACTTGTGGCAATATAAAGTATAATCTTTCTCATGTTTTGCTGCATTGCGTTTAAATGTTGTTTTGTACATTGTTTTCAATCATTGCACCGGCACATCACTATTTCTCCTTTTCATAAGCCAACTAACGAAAAACAAAACCCCAACCACGACGAATGGCAAAGTTATTACGAGAACCGTGGAAAGGCCAATCCACAACGAGTTGCTGTTGTGGTAATTCATAATAAAAATGAACGGAGTAAAACCAATCCCGATGGCTGTAAAAATGATGCTTCCTGCCAACTCCCATTTCCAGGCAAGAACGAGAAAAATTACCAACAGGAAGCTTGGGATAAGATGAATTAAAAACCCACCGATCTGTTGCCACAGGGTTAGCTCGGGCACAAACGAATCGAGGGCAAACATACTGATGAAAAGGATTGCCACGATGCACAAAATGCGTGGCAGCCAGTGAAATACAGTGAGCGACTTTACCATAAGTTTGTGTGTTAATTGATAATCCTGTTCATATTTTTGTGAAGCGTTTTGAATAAACCTGGCAAATGTAAAAAAGTAAGACACATCATGGATTGGTCTTGTTTAAGAATTGTTTTGTTGCCACCAGCCTGCGGTTAAAACCGGATTATTTTGGAGGATTTTTTAGAGTTGCGAGTCCGGTGTGAAATGATCAGTTTTTGGATACTGCCATAGCACCTGCCTGCCTGCCAAAAAGAAGAAGGCAGGCAGACAGGCATAAATTAATTCAAAGAAATGAATATCAATAAAATAGAAATTAAAATTGGTATTTTGGTGTTACTTCGGAAAGCATAACACAGGTTTTGTGGCGAAAATTAGTTTATTGACGGAGCTCATCAACGGGTTAGTTTTTTTGATAAAAATCGGTACTTTCAAAAATTTTATCTGCCGATTTGGCAATAAAACCGGAGTACAGTTTTCCATCGGTGTCGGGGTAACGGCGGGCAAATTCGTAATAGCAACCCGGAACTTCAAACGAACCTTCAGTAAAATCAAGTGCTATCATTTCCGATTTAATGCTCGACTGTTCCAACAATTCTGCAGGTGTACCCTTGATTTCGCCACCCGAGTCGTTAATGTGGAATCCGTTTTCTTTCAGGAAGCTGTTTACTTTTTTTATCGAATCCAACTTTTTCAGGTAATTGATGCTGACGGTGAAATGGTTGGCGCAAAATCCGTAAAGGTAAAGCCAGGCCGCATATTCCGATTCCTGGCGTAGCTTTTCGTAAATTTCATACGAGGGAGTTCCCCATAAATTTCCGGCGTAAATGAGTTCTTCCGATTTAAGGTGATGAGCCGGAATGGCATCCACGATTTTTTTCACCGTTTCCTGCAAATATGGACTGAATTCCTCAACCTTAAGCTGGCTGATGAATACGCGGGGAGCTTTGGCATCAGTAGAATGCTCATAATGCTTGGCATACAGCTTTTTGGCTTCAAAATGGTATTCCCCTTTCTGCACGTAACCTGCTGCCAGGAATGGTTTTGCCAGCACATCAACGTTGATGCGCGGATCGTTGTAGGTCCTGAAAGCTATGTGGTCGTTCACCACTTCCTCACCAAATGCTGTAAATAGGTCGTAAACTTTTTTTACAGAGGGATTTTGTGTAGTGTAAATATCCCAAAGCCTGTCGAAAATCTGTTCTTTGTTCATGTTATAATCAATGTATTGAGTATTAATATCTTAAAAGAAATTCATAACAAAATCTTCCGGAAATGTATTCCTGGAAGAGGGGTTGCCACCCATTAATTGCAGCACTCTGGTTATCGCGTCAACTTCGTGTCTTGTTCCGGTAAAAATTGCATTGAGTTCGTCAATTTCACCTTTATTGAAACAATCGCCAGAAAAACCGGCTTCAGTAATAATTCCATTTTTAACCAGCAGATTTACCTCAAAAAATCCACATTTGAGCTTAACTTGTTTTTTGAACACATAATCGGGTGAGTAACCGAAATTCCACTTCCAGGTTTTGTATTTGTCAATAACCAGCTGTTCAATATTTTGTTCATCTTCGGGAGTGAAATGATAAATTGCTACATCTTCAAACCTGTTAATCATGTAATGTTCAATGTTTTTCATGAATTCGACCGCAGACATGGGTACCCTGAGGAGGCTGCCAATGTTTGTAACAGAGCTTCTCACAGATTTAACCGCTTTATCGGCAAAACGCAAAGCATCAGTTTTTAATGCCTCTGACAAATGGTTCAGGTTCGACTCAAATAAAATAGTGCCATGATGCAGCACCCTTTTTTTGTAGATGTGTTCGGCGTTTCCCGAAAACTTTTTTCCACCAACGGTTAGGTCGTTCCGGCGTTCAAATTGAGCATCAACGCCTGAATTGCGCAGAACATCGAGGATGGGTTGTGTAAATTGCCTGAAATTCACAAGTTTTTCATCTTCACCATTTTTAACAAATGTGAAATTGATATTTCCCAAATCGTGAAAAACAGTGCCTCCCCCGCTGATCCGGCGAATAACTGGTATTTTGTTTTCTTTTACAAAACCTGGGTTTATTTCAGCAAGGGTATTCTGGTGTTTCCCAACAACAATACAAGGGTCATTGCGCCAAAGCATAAACACATCATCGGTAAATGCTTTCAGCACATACTCTTCAGCTGCAATATTGAAGTATGGGTTGGTTTGATTCCTCCTGATAATAAGCATGTGTGGTGCTTAATGGTTTGGCAGGCAAAAGTAAAGGCAAAAAGATATCAGGCAATCTACAGTGCCGATGGTTTAGAAAATTTAACAGCCACTTTATAACCGCAAGAGGTAAAAGGCGCCATGTTGGTAAGGATGATTTGTTGCGAAACGAATTATTCCTCGCTGCTTTCTTCACCATCAGCGGTGTCAACGTTTTCGCTTACATCGCTTTCGGCGGGTTCATCACCCCCAAAGTCATCCTGGTTGGCAAATTTCTCAAGGTCTTCGTACGAATCAATTTTAACATTAACCTTGATCATGTATGATGTGTCGGCTGTATCAACGGTAATTGCATGAAAAAATTCGCCATTTCCTTTATTGATGCGTTGTACATGATTTGCCCATCCGTCAGGATATTTCTTTTTAACGGCCTCCATCACCTCTTCTGAGATATTTTCAATACTTTTAATTACGCGTTTTTTTTCCATTTTATCAGTTGAGATTAAAACTATGCTTTTCTGTCAATTTTCAATTGCCTGAATCCGTTCCAACTGGCCGGCAAATATAGAATTGACTTGTGTTTAAAAACAAATTGCAAAACAAATTTTTTAAAAAATTATTGTTTTGTGGTTTTAATTTTGGAAAATAGCTTAAATACAATCAGTTAGGCCAAAAAATTAGGTTGTCTTTCAGGGCTCTGGTGACGTGCTGGCTGGTAAAATTTCATTCCAGTTGTAGGTTACTTCGTGTAAAAATAATCCGTTTGCTGGGGCCGAAACTCCGGCTTCATTTCGGTTTTTCGCTTCAATAACTTTCCTGAAATTGCCAGGTGACCGTTTACCCATTCCTACCTCAACCAAAGTTCCGACAATTGCCCTTACCATGTTGCGTAAAAACCGGTCTGCAGTTATGGTAAAAACCAGTTGGTTGTTGTACTTTTCCCATCCTGCATGATGTATTTTGCAAATGTTGGTACGTGCATCGCTATGGAGTTTCGAAAAGCTGGTAAAATCATTGTATTCCAACAATATTCGTGAGGTTTCGTTCATCAGATCAAATGCGGGAATTTCGGGTAAAAGCCACGAATACCGGAGCAAAAAAGGGTCTTTTTTATTGAGAATAAAATACTTGTAGGTGCGTGCGACAGCATCAAAACGGACATGAGCATCCTCTTTAACCCTAAAAATGCGTAAAGCTGCAATTTCGTTTGGCAGGTATCTGTTAAGTGAAAAGGTGATTTTATCGAGTGTAAAAGCATCAAATTCATTTTCATGATCGAAATGAGCGTAAAAGTTGGATGCATGAACACCGGCATCGGTGCGTCCGCATCCGATAATTCTCCCCGTAAATCCAATTTTGTAGCGCAATCCTGTTTCGATAATTTCCTGGATGGATTCGGCATTGTCCTGCGACTGCCAGCCGTGAAAGCGGCTTCCATCGTAATTGAGTTCGATGAAATATCTCATTTTTTACTAAACCAGATAAATGCCTTTCGGTGAATAGTAAATTTGAAACTGCACGGATGATCTTGAATCATTTCCCTGTAGCTGAATTGCCATCATTATTTCCATGCCTTAAAAATTAACAAAACTAGCAACCCTAAAACCACCAGCCCGGTTACCACGAAAGCCCAGGTATTTATCACCCTCGACTCGACCATCATTTCGTAATCGGTAAAGAAAAACCGGTTGCTGCTTATTTCCCAATTTACTTTGTTTCCGGAAACTAGTGTTGAGTTGGTAGCTGTGATAATGCCCGGCATTTCAATGGTTTGAACAAAGTCTTCCATCAAGGTAATGCTGATAAAAAGATGTGCTTTTTTATAAAAATCATCAAAAATTGGCGGCTGAATTTCGTTAAGCTTTTCTACTGCAGGATTGCCGGTAAGGTCTTTGTAGAGATCAATAAAACTTTCACCTTTTAACAAATGCTCACCTGACATGTTTTTTATGCTGTCTTTAAATGTAATCACCTGATCAGCGCTGAGCGACGGATCGTTGAGACGCTTTATTCCATCCTGAAGGATTAACATGATTTCGGCTGTAAATGTTTCTGAAAAAAAATCGTCCACTTTTTGCGAGGCATTGTTAAACTTAACCGAATCGTCTTTGGAAACCGGAATCTTTTCTCCCGAAAAAAACAAAATATCTTCGTGAGATAAGAAATCCTTGTAGTTGAGCCTGTTAAAAATGATTGGGGCATGATAGGTTTCTTTATAGACAAGGTACGAAAAGAAGAACCCAAACCCTTTCTTAACCTCGATATTACGGTTCAGGCGCCTAAACCATGAAGTGTCTGACGAAATTTCCCGGTTCAATTGCGCACTGTTCCTAAACTTTTTGGTGTAACTAAGTACATATTTGGTCGTGTCGGTGCTGTCGGGTAAAAGCTCCTTAGCCCATGTACTATCGACGGGGTAAGGGAGTATCTGCCTGTCAATGCTGGTCTTTTCGCCTTTTACAGTAATGAGCCGGGTAAAAGAACCATCCTTGTTTACCCTTGTTGTAACAGTAATTTCGTTGCACCCGCTGAATACGATCAGCAAAAGCATAATTAAAAAGGGCTTACGTGGTATTTTCATTGTTTGAGCCAATTTCTGATTTAATGTATTAAAAAATAAGCAATTGAGTGTTTATAAAAACCAGGCTTTAATGATGTTTAATCATTTCTCCCGAAAGATTTTGCTTTGATGATGTTTGGTTTTTAACCTGATTAGCTAATTCTTCTCCGGCAAGAACACTATAACCCGCCATCATGATCAGCGATTTGAAGTCCATTTGTTTCGATTCCGGCACCTGACGGGCAAGTTCCGACTTAACCATTTGTAGTCCTTTCTCGGGGTAATAGGAAATCATTTTTTTATAAACTCCAGCACCTTGTTTGTTGTTAGGAGTGGCTGTAAGATTCTTTTCGAGTTTCATCAGTTTATCGACAAAAATGTACTGCTCGCCCGAAAAAACGATAAAAAGTGCAACAGATGCCGCAACCAGAAATTTTCTTGCCACAGCCAAAAACCTGGTTTGATGATGCGATGTTTTGAGAACCGGTTCGTCAATCAGGGCCATGATATCGTTTGTAAGTTGCTGTGGAAAAGTAATTACAGGCTCCGCTCGGCTCAGATTAGCAATTATTTTCTGAGCCCTCTGACAACTTTTTAAATAGGTTTTACAGGCAGTGCAGCCTGCAATGTGTTCAATCATCTCCTCATCAGGACGAATGGTCTTGTCATAAACGAATGCTTCAATTTTTTCTTCAACCAAACGGCACTCCATCATCTCCTCCTTTGTTGTTCGCCATACGATTCAAGTTTTTTTCGCAGCACCTGCCTTGCATGGTAAAGATTGGCTTTTACGGAGGTTTCGCTCAGGTCGAGCAATTCCTCTACCACACTGGATTCCAAATCCTGTAAATCCCTGAGGATAAAAACCAACCGCTGTTTTTCAGGCAGTTCATCTGCAATTTTCTTAATCACACTCCCCAATTGTTCATTGTCCAAACGGCAATCCGGGCCATCGCATTCAATGGTGGTTAGCAGATTTAAAATTTCATCCTCTTTAACCCATTCAAATCGTTTCAACGATTTTTGTTTGTCGATGGCTGTGTTCATCACTATTTTATACATCCAGGTAGTAAAAGGCATACCTGAATTGAAATGTTTGATGTTTATCCAAATTTTAATAAAACTATCCTGCACCACATCCTTTGCGTCTTCTTCATTGTACAGAACTCTGAAAGCCAGGTTGAAAGCATATTTCTGGTAATGATCAACCAGGTTTTTGAAAGCGCTTTTGTTGCCTTCCTTCGCCTGCTGGATAATGCTGTTGATGTGATTTTGCATTAAGTAATGTCGTCCTGAAGTATGATACGATTGTGATGAAAAAAAGTAAAAAAGAATACGTAGATTTTTTTGCTAAAATAATTCTTTTAGGGATAGGATATTATTTCAGAAGAACGACTTTTGCTGACGGTCGTAAAAATTTGGAGACAAAATTGGCCAAGTATTATTTTTTCTACTTTTGGACTTAATAATAACCGTTAAATCATTAATAAAAATGAGGTTTCATATTTTGCTTTTTGCAGTTTTTTTTCTGCTTGTTTTTACAAAAGTTTCTGGTCAATTTACTGAAAAATATGCAGTTGTGGTTGGTTGTGCAGATTATCAGATGCAGGGTCTCGATTTGCGGTACTCCGACGATGATGCATATCGTTTTTATGCATGGCTGATGAGCTGTGAAGGAGGTTCGGTGCCTGCCGACCACATATCGATACTTGTGGATGAGGCTGCGGTAAAGCAGAATATTATGAAAACCATGGATGAAATTTACTCAAAAGCCGGCCCCGACGATATGCTCATTTTCTATTTTTCGGGTCATGGCAGCGAAGGCGCCTTTTGTCCGACAGATATTACAAACCAGTACAGTTCGCTGCTGTCGCACGATGAAGTAAAAGCGGTTTTTAAAAAGTACCCTGCCAAGTATAAAATATGTTTTGCCGATGCTTGTTTTTCGGGAAGTATTTACGAAGGTTCGCCCTCGAGCGTTTCGACCACGTCATCAAATCAGGAAACAAGCGTCGTAATCATGATGTCGTCGGCATCAACCGAAACCTCACAGGAAAATCCTAAAATCCGCCAGGGTGCTTTTACCTATTATTTATTGAAAGGATTAAAAGGAAGTGCCGACCGCAACAAGGATGGCACAATTACACTCGAAGAGCTGTTTCCATACGTTAAAGCCAATGTCATCAACTTCACCAACAATGGTCAGACGCCTTTTATCGAAGGAAAAGCGTCACGCGATATGCCGGTTGTGGTTATTAATTATTAATCACGGGCTATTTTCAAAATGAAAATCACGCTGAATACACCTGTTTTTTTTAGCGAAAAAGGGATCAGGGAAAACAACGAGGATTCGGTGTATCCCGATTCGGGTATTTTTACAGGTCGTGAGGACTTGTTTATGGTTTGTGATGGGGTAGGGGGCGCCGACCGGGGTGAAGTAGCCAGCAAGTTGGCCTGCACATCGTTTGCTAATTATTTTTCTGAAAATGAAATTGGTTCAACATCTGACGATGTCCTAAAAGCTTTTGATTATGTTCAAACTGAATTTGATGGTTACCTCCTGAAAGAACCTTTTGCTAAAGGGATGGGCACAACCCTGGTGCTTATGTATGTTCACAGCCAGGGAGTTACAGTAGCTCACTGCGGTGATAGCCGGTTGTATCACTTTCGCAATGGACAAATTATCTGGCGTACCATCGACCATACCCCCGTTAACGATTTGCTCCGACAAGGGATTATAACCCGTGAAGAGGCTTTGCAACGCCCCAAATCGAACCGGATTACACGGGCAATTCAGGGATATTCGGTACACCGGTCGTTGCCCGATATTCATATCATCGGCGACATTGCGCCGGGCGACTTGTTTTTTCTGTGTTCCGACGGTGTTTACGAGTGTATTTCAGATAATAATCTTTCGCAGGTGATGGCCTCCAGCCATCCGCTTCCCGAAAAAATGCACATACTGAAAAAATCCTGTCAGTCACATTCTGGCGACAATTATTCAGGCTACCTTATCGAAGTTCATAGCGTGGAGCCTGAAACAGCCAAAAAAAACCGTTTTTCATTTTTAAGATTTTCAAAAAATTCGAATTAAATGATGCCTGTTGAAATGTTGAATATTGGGCGGGCGCCAACCAATACGCTGGTTGTTCCCCATCAAAAAATAAGTTCGAAGCATTGTGTGGTCAAAAAAAATGCTGAAGGTGAATTTATTGTTGAGGACCTGGGAAGCACAAATGGAACTTTCGTAAATAACAAGCGGATACTGCAAACATTGCTCAAAGCGGGCGACGAGTTGAAACTTGCTGATTTTACCATTGATTTGAACGTAATATTTGCTATTTTCGGGCTAAAGCCGATTCCGGAAAACCTTAATTACGACGAAATTAAAAAACAGGAATCGGTTCATCTCGAATTTATTAAATTAAAAAAGGTGTACGAGAATTACATTTCACAGAAAAAGAAAATCATGGCCGGGTCGTCAATAGCTTCAACAGGGCTAAGAGCCGGGCTTTCGCTGATTCCGGTTGTTGGAAATGCGCTTGGGATAATGGCCTCCGGAGTTACTAATACCACACAAACAAAAATGATTGAACTGGATGAAAAATTCAAAAGCGAATACGTTTGCCCGGTTTGTTACAGGTTTTTGGGTCAGGAACCTTATGAAAACCTCACCAGACGGGGGTCGTGCCTTTTTTGTAAAGCAAACTGGAAAAATCCATTAATATGAATCCGACATTTACACTCGAAAAAGGCGATTTTCTGCAAAACGGGAAATATGAGATTTTAGACAAAATTGGTCAGGGTGGATTTGGGATAACCTACCTTGCCCGACATTCAGTTTTGAAGGTCGAAATTGCCATTAAAGAATTGTTTCTTTCGTCGCAAAGTACTTATTGCACCCGTAACCAGGCAGATAAGTCAGTGATTCCTTTTTTCGATCAGTCACGTTTCGACGAATTTAAAAAACACTTTCTCAACGAGGCTTACACACTTGCGCGCTTCAAGGGTGTTACGGGCATTGTGCAGGTAATCGACACATTTGAAGAAAATGGAACGGTTTATTTTGTTATGGAATACATCGACGGCAAGTCGGTGAAAAAAATGGTAGAAAGTAATGGGGCATTTACCGAAGAAAAAGCAAAGGAAATTATCATAAAACTGTTGGATGCTCTTGGGGAAGTGCACAAGAAAGGCGTTCTCCACCGCGACATCAATCCAAACAACATACTCATCGACACCTCAGGACAGCCCGTCTTGATTGATTTTGGCATCGCCCGCGAATATCAGGAAGATATCACCCAAACCCATACTACGTTTCGCACAGCCAATTATTCGGCGCCCGAACAGGCTCTGGTCAGGGTGAAGCGCGGCGCATACACCGATATTTACAGTATTGGCGGGACATTGTATTTTATGCTTACCGGCAATCCGCCACAATCGAGTGATGAAATTGATCTGGAAGGTTTTATTGCCCCCAGGCAAATTAATACTGGCATTTCTGAAGCACTTAATCAGGCTGTAATTAAGGCAATACGCCGCAAACCAGCCGAAAGATTTCAGTCGTGCACCGAGTTCAGGCAGGCTTTGATTTCTGGAAAAATTGAGGATGCCCCGGCTTCCGGCGAAGCCGACGACAAAACAATTATCGATGTTCAGCAATCGAAGCAAAAAGTTGTTGAACACAAAACACAGGAAGTCAAACCATTGGGTTCAAATCAAAAATCCACAAAGGATAGACCGGCCGAAACAAAGCCTACTTCTGAAAAAAAACCATCACCCAAACCAACTTCCAAAGAAAAACCCACTCCCGCTGAAACTGACGAAAGGATTGTAAAAAAGAGTTCAGGGAATAAAAAATGGATCATTGTTGGTGCAGTAGTTATTGTAATTGTAACAATTGCTGTGATTATCTGGAGTGTTAACGAAAAGCAAAAGGCTGAAGAGCTGGTGCGAAGGGAGAGAGCCAGGGTTGATTCAATTCGCCGGGCCGATTCTATTTTTCAGGCCGAAGCTGAGGCTGCCCGACAGCAAGCCTTTAACGATTCGGTTGCAGCCGCTGCCGCTTATGCAAACTCAACCGAGGGAAAGGCCAGAAAGCTGCTCATTGGCAAGCACTTGTTTAGCTGTTACTTTATTGGTAGTGATGAGCAGTTTGGAAAAGTTACAATCACCGATCAAAATGGCAGACTGATGTTGGAGGGCGCCCATAAAAATGATAACAGGTGGGTGAACATCAACGGCTACGTGTCCAAAATTATTGATGAAAGGAAATTTGAATTTACTGGAACCATTTTGGCACACAATCCGTCCGAAGGCGCTGATTGTACCTGGTCAGGAACAACCACATTCTGGGCTTCCGGCTCGCGGGTGTACTGGCGCACACAAGATCAGCAGTGTTTCAGTCATACCGGCGATATGGATATTTATTTCACCGCGGGAGGTATGTAAACGTTTTTTATCAGAATTTTCGATTCAAACAAAACATAACTAACTCATAATATTATTTTTATGGAAGGAAAAAAGAAAAAGCAGCAGGAAGAAATACAGGTTGACGGCACCCCCGTGAATGGGGATGTTGAAAACAACAAAAAGGGAAAAACAATCAACATAAAAACTGCCTTCATCGCGGCAGGAGGGATACTTGCAGGAAGGATGTCAAAAGGTTTTCAGGCCGAACCCGACAGCACTCCCATCCAGTCGGCTGGCTTACAGGAACTGGTTGCTGACAGTGTTTTTACCGATGAAGATGGCGACGGTGTTTATGCGTTGGGGCAGGATGCTGAGCCAGTTGTTGCCGGTGACACCAGTGCCGAGGTACAACAAGGGCAGCAATTCAATATTTCCACGGCGCCCCATGCCTCCTCGCCTGATGACGATATGAGTTTTTCGGAGGCATTTGCTGCTGCCCGTGAGGAGGTTGGGCCTGGTGGCGTTTTTATGTGGCACGGAAACGCATACAACACCTTTTATGCAGAAGAGGTTGATGATAGCGGAAATCCAATAATCGACTATGAAACAGTGGAACCAGGCAGTCAGAATTTTAACGATTACGAATACCAGGCCGGTCAGGATTCATATCAAACCCAGGATTCTTTATCCGAAAATACTGGTGATGAAACCGAAGCGCCCATAAATGTTATGGGAGTGGATGCTGATTTTGACGGACAGGTAGAAACCTATCTTGTTGACCAAAACCTTGATGGAAGTGCCGACGCAATTTATGTAGATGCTAACCTCGACGGACAGATTACGCAGGATGAGGTGCAAATTATTCATGACCCGGCTACACTGCAACCATCCGAAAATCAGGCAAGCGGCGCTGAAATAAGCCTTGATACCAATGCTGACGGCCAGGATGATGCAGTGTTTGGTGACGTTGATGGTGACCTTGTTGCAGACGTTGTTGGGGTTGATATCAATCAAAATCAGGTTATCGACGATAACGAAATTCAAATATTAAACCAGGATGCTTTCCAGCAGGATGGTTATACCAATGATGGGGAAGCTACATCAGGCGGTGTTAATTACGAAGGAGAAGTTTCAAACGATATGCCTGAGGATGTGCCTGATTCAGAATTGGATAATTATTCAGGAGAGGTGTCGCAACTCGAAGATAATTTCCCCGATTACAACGAATGGGTTTAATGAAAATTTGGAATGAATCATGAAGATATCGTGCCCTAAATGCCAAAAAACCATTGTTATTCCGGAAGAAAAGCTTCCCAGGGATAAAGAAAAAGCAATGGTGAAATGTCCGGGATGCCAACAAACCCTGGTTTTTCAGGTGCCTCGCATATCCAGGCCAGCGGCAGTGGAGGAAGAAAGAACCATCATCGAAACCTCTTCCCATGTATCTGGTGCTGAATCTGCCAAACTGGTAGATCTGGCTACAGGCGGGGAATACCTGCTTAAACCGGGTTGCAACACCATTGGCCGTAAGGCTGATATTGTGATCGCCGGCGATCCTTACATCAGCAGAAAAAATTGCCAGGTCGAGGTAAAAAAGGTTGGTGCGGATGTGGTTTTTGTCCTTGTTGATGACGGTAGCTTTAACGATACCGGCGAATCAAGCGCCAATGGGACTTTTCATAATGGTGTACGGCTTACGAAATATGATAAAATTCTTCTAACAGACGGAGATAAAATTCGCCTGGGTCACACCGAACTGGTGTTCAAAACCCGATAATGATGGCAATGATTATTTCCGGATTTTTATGTGGCTTGAAATTGGCAGGTTTGTTTTGCCCTTGGGCTGTGACGGTTAATAATCATTTGTTTATCAGAAAGTAAGTGCCAAAAAGCAGCTTGTTTTACCATCTTCTAAATCATTTCTCAGGATTGTTGATGGAAAATGCTGTCAGTGGTTGAAATATGCCGGCAGGCTCGGCTGGTGCTGAAACCAAATTTCAGGTTGAATAAAAAAACAAACGGGAATCAAATCTTACCGATCCGATTCCCGTTCGCCTCGCAACCACCGTAGTGGAAGTCCGGCGCCAGATTACTGTTATTACGACTGTTCCATATTACCCACCTTACGGTGAAACATTTTTTGGAACCTGGCTCAGCACTTACCTTTTTCAAGGAGGACAGTGTTTGTTAGAACCGCAGTTTGAACCGCAGGTTGCGATTGGTTATTCCGTGGAATCCTTTTCACAACCCTGAAACCCTGATTTTTTGCGCTGCCGCCCTAAATCATTGGTTTCCCTGGCTCTTAAACCCGCTGCTGTGCAATAATCCGCAAAGATTTTTGCACGGGCAGTTTTTCGAAACGATGCAGGTTAATCAGGCCCGCCTGGCTTCTATGCCCGGCCTGCAATCCCTCAGGATCACAAACATCATTAAGCAGGATGTGTAAGAACTGACTTGCTTTGGTCAGGCAACCTAATGCTTTGCGCCTCTGCTTGCCCCGATTGATTCCTTCTGCCTCGTTACCGCCTTTGCCTTGTGGGCTTGTAGCGGTCTAAACTCAGGAATCAATCCCTGGCGTTCCAAACTCGTCTTTTATCTCTCGTCTGGTGAAACAAAAATAAATATTCAATTACCTGAAGTCAAGCTTTTTGTGTAATAGATATCCACAGGTATTCAACGGGGTTTATCAACAATCGTTAAAAACGTCGATATTTAGCTATCCATAAGGGTTTTGGGTAATTCGGGGTTGATTGAATTAAGTCTGTAATAATCACTTATGAAAGTCATCAGATGTTTTTCGACAGATTTTTCAGGGCTGCCTGAAAAGTTTTAATCCATTTCGCTATGGAAATGATTATCATGAAGCAATGTTTCGAGGTAATATTTCCCGATGCCAAAAAATGCCTTTATCTGGTGTATTTTGTTGAGAATCCTTTGTTCATCAACCTTCCGAGATGTTTTTACAGCAGTAATCATCACATTTTTCGGAGTATGTTCGTTAGAAATAAACTCAAAAACCTTTGTCTGATAACCAAAAAGTTCGAGGTACAACGAACGCAGGCTCTCGGTGACCATTTCGGCCTGGCGTTCCATAAAAACACCATGTTTTAACATCGGTTCCAGAACATTGTCAGCACTCATTTCTTTGCGGATTTGTTTATGACAACATGGTGCAACAACAATGTAGCGGGCATTTGCACTGATTCCGCGTGCAATGGCGTCGTCAGTAGCCGTATCGCAGGCATGCAGGGCAATGAGCATATCGGTTTTTCCTGGCTGAAAATCGTTGATGTTGGCACAAACAAACCGAAGATTTGTAAATTCACCTTTTTCTGCAATCAGGTTGCATTTGTTAACCAGTTCGTCACGCATTTCGACACCGGTTACCTGTGCGTTTACATTCAGTGTGTTGTTAAGGTAATCGTAAAGAGCAAAGGTGAGGTAACCCTTGCCAGCACCCATATCTATTACCGTAAAATCAGTATTCTTTTGAAGGTTCTCCAGCGTATGGCTGATGATTTCGACATACCTGTTGATTTGTTTAAACTTGTCAACCATCGAAGGAATTACTTTGTCATCCTGTCCAGTAATCCCCGTCTCTCTCAGATAAATGTTATTTTCGGTTTTAATGAGTCGCTTTTTTATTCTGTCGTGGGAAAATTCCTGCAAAATGGTTTGGGTTGGCTTTCCTGAAATCATTTTTGCATTGCCTTTTAGGTTAATAAACAATTGAAAATCATTTTCTGTGGTGAAAAGGTTGGCTTGTAAAAATGCCTCATCAAGTGCTTTTTGTATTTCAATAATCCCAGGTTCCAGTTGATAATTTTATGTAATGTCTTTGTTTTTATACCGGAAGGTAAACGATAACAGGTTTTCGGTTTTTACCAAAACCGGCCTTATGTAGATGTTTAACAGTTCACTTGATTTGTTCCTGGTTTTCCCGATGGTAATTTTAATGAATTTTCCTTTCAGAAAACTTTCTTTGGTTTTAAGCAGGAATGTGAAAAGTTGGTCTTTTTCAGTCATAAAAGTACTTTTGTTGCAAAAATAGTCATTTGCTTTTTATCGTATTTTTGCCCGATACATGAACAATCTTCACATTAAGCATGTCAATATTGTAATTCTGATTCTTTCGGCAACCCACTTGTTTTTCCTTGCAGCCGACCCCGATTCCCTTGTTGATATTCATACGCGCGGTGCGTGGACTGATGAAGGGCTTTATTCGATTCAGGCTCGGAATTTCATTCAACAAGGCAGTTTCGGTTTAACCGAAAATACCACCATGATTCGCGGACCTTTATATAACCTGCTGCAAGTGCCTTTCTTTCTGATTTTTGGAGATACGCTTCAGGTTGCACGGTTAGTTACTATTTTTGGTGTGGTAGCTGCATTTTTACTATTGACATCACAAAAAAAATATCTGCTGCTTTGGGCTACCCTTTTCATTATTGCTTTTACCCAATTCCATGTTTATCAATTTTCGCATTACGCAATGCCCGAAATAACAGCAATTTGTATGGTTTTGGCCAGTCTGTATTATGTTTTGCTGTTTTTTGAAAAAGGTAAAAAAAAATACCTGATGTATGCTTCACTGATGATTTTTATCGCCTACGGTCTAAAAATTCAATTTGTGTATCTCGTTGCTTTGCTGCCTGTTGTGTTTTTCGTTTTGTTTTTATCAAAAGTTTTTGCAGGTGCTGACGGAAGGCGAAAATCATTTTACACTTTTTCGGTTGTTACAGGTTATGCGTTCGGTTTTTTTGTCCTTTATTTGTTGTTGTGGTACCTGCCAAACAAAAGTTTTTACAACCTGGTTATGATCAATGAATCGTCAGACCGGTTTGAAGCCTGGGGTGGAATTTTGGAGCGTATAAATTTCAACTTCAGGTATTACCTATTAAGTCCGCCACTGTATCCGGTTCTTTTCATGTTTGTTACAGGCATGTTAGCCCTCTTGATTCTAATAGTAAAAAAGGTAAAAATCCCGAATCAATACACAATGGTTTTGTTATTTGCAACGGTTTGGGTGTTGCTTGAATCGCACAAACTTGCTTTGATTTATTTGCCACAGCGGTATTTGTTGGGATTGTATGTGGCGACTTCACTTTTGGCGGCGGTGTTGCTGGTAGTGATTTCTCATGAACGAAAAGCAGTTCAAACGGTTTTGATGTTTGTGCTTGTTATTGCATTGGCCTGTAACACAGTGTTTAATGTTAGGGCTTTTCAGCGACGTACTTTTGATTTGAAAACTGTAAACAGTTACATGAAGCGTTATAATTCCGATGGTAAAGTAATAGCAGGTGTATGGGCGCCATCACTTACCTGGAATACGCCTGCACATGTTGTTCCGGTATGGAGTACTTATTTCGATAAAGAAGCCTTTTTTGAGAAATACCAGCCGATGATGATTATTACCGAGGCAAACGAAGCTGAATCAGAGCAGGCTTTTGGCCGTTTTGGCATCAGGCTCGACAGCCTGGCCGACTCTTCAAGAATGTTTTCTGTATGGCGATATCAGTTGAAAATTAACTGGTTACCTCATTATCAATGACATAATTCTGTTGAAAATCCACCATTGAAACCGCAAAAATTTAAACCAAAACAGTTTTGAATTCCAAAAATTTGAAAATACAATAACGTTTCAATCCAAAACATTAACAAATAAAATACATGAACTACCAGGCTTTTTTTAAACTTACCTATGGCTTGTATCTGCTCACTTCGAGAGATGGAGACCGGTTGAACGGGCATGTTAGCAACACCGTTTTCCAGGTTACAGCCGAACCTTCCAGAATTGTCGTTGCATCGCACATCAACAATCTCACAACTGAATTTATCCGTAAAAGTGCGGTGTTTGCTGTTTCGGTTATCAGTCAGCATGTTGGCCTCGATTTTCTTGGTCCCTGGGGATTTAAAAGCGGAAAGGACATTGATAAATTCGAAAAGATTAATTTTTTTACACGAAAAACCGGCGCTCCCATTGTACGTGATAATTGCATTGCATGGCTCGAGTGCGAAGTTGAATCGGCAGTCGAGGTAGGAACACATGTGCTTTTTGTTGGAAGGGTGGTTGATGGCGATGTTTTGGATGATGTTCAGGCGCCACTCACATACGCTCACTATCGCGAAAACATTAAAGGTGTTTCTCCCGAAAATGCGCCAACTTACATAAAACCAAAAGCAGAAAATGTTGATGATGTGAATGTTCAACCTGTGGACGTAAAATCACAGAACAAAAAGAAGACTGGTAAAAGGTTCCGGTGCACTGTATGCGGCTATATTTACGATCCTGCTGAAGGTGACCCGCCTGCAGGAATTCCACCCGGAACGGCCTGGGAGGATGTTCCCGAGAACTGGACCTGCCCGATATGCGGAGTAACCAAAGAAGATTTTGTTGAAATGGATGAATAAAAAAGCCCTTACAAATCCTGTAAGGGCTGATGAAAATTGTTAATTGTCCAGCGATTCTATTGCTGAAGGTTGGCAACCAGATTGATAACCAAACCCATTTCGTCGTTGATAAAATTGTCCTTCAACTCGGCAAAAATCTTCTTCGAGCCATATTGCACATTCCAGTCAACCCGATCGATGTAAAACTGATTTGTTGAAGCTTGAATCATATTTTCTGAAACATCGATTTTGGCATTAAATGTTATGCTTTTGGTTACATCTTTCATGGTTAGGTTGCCGGTAATTGCGTGTGTAGGTATGATGTCACCCTTTTCCTTCTCTTTATCAATCGTGGTTCCATCGATGGGTGCAACCCCGGTAATTACAAACGTGGCTGTCGGGTACTTTTCGGTTTCAAAAAAATCGGCGCTTTTCAGGTGTCCCACCAGTTTTGCGTTCATGTCAGCATCCGTCAGATCAAGGTCAACAATCGAATTCATGTCGATAACAAATTCGCCACCCGCCAGAGTTTCATCCTGCATAGTGAGTTTTCCTGACGAAATCTTTATGGTTCCCACATGGTTGCCGGTTGGTTTCCAACCTTGCCAGTTAATCACACTTTTGTCAAGGTCGGCCATAAACGACTTGTCATAACTGGTGTTTTCAATTTCTTTAGCGCCCGATGCTTCGGTTTTCTGTCCACCTGACGAACAGGCTGCAAAAACTAAAACCGAAAAAACAATTGTAAATAATTTAATGTTGGTTCTCATATCTGTAGTTTTGTTTAAATTTTAAAAAGAAACATTAAGCAAGATTCTTTTGTTTAATGCAAATAGTTTAAAAAAACTTAAATCAGCTTTTTATTATGAAAAAACGGGTTGGCTTGTTTTGTAACAAATGGGTTGAATTCATTGCCATTATACTGATAGGCCGCACAAAAAGACAATTTGATATTGTTTAAAATTTTTGTTTTTTTTAATCAAAACAAAAACGGACTGCCTGAATTCGATTCCGACAAATTATTACAAACCCAAACCGAACGAAAAAAGCAGGTGGATAAATCGACTACTTTTGCCGGAAATAGGTAGTTTTTCTTTTTATGGTGAAAAAAGGTAATTATTACTCATTTCTGTTTCGGAGGTTGCTGATTGCTTTTGGGGTTTTATGGCTGAGCAGGTGGCTGTTTTATGTTGCCAATCTAACGTACTTTGCACATCTTTCGTTTTTCGATTTTGTAAGGATAGCCTGGTATGGAGCCCGTTTCGACCTTTCGTCGATGGTCATCCTGAACAGTGTTTTTATTTTGATGCTGGTATTCCCCTGGCCGTTGCGAAACTCGGCTATTTACTTAAGGACAGCTGATTTCTTTTTCTATTTTGGAAACATTGCCGGCCTGATGTCAAACCTAATTGATGTAGTTTATTTTAGGTTTACCCAAAAAAGGATGACCGGTGATATTTTTGAATACGCTGCCAACGACATTTCTTTGGTTGATTTGTTGCCGCAATTTGTTGTTGATTTCTGGCCTCTTTTTCTGCTGTTTTTCCTCCTGATCTGGGGCATCGTCTTCCTTTCTGCGAAAATCAAATTAAAATTTGCTGATTTAAAGGGCGGATTGCTAAAGTTTTACACATTGCAGATGTTTTTTTTCATACTATCGCTGGGTGGTATGGTTGTAGGGATTCGCGGAGGTTTTCAACTTAAACCCATCACCATCATCACTGCTGGCCGATACACAGATGCTCGGAATGTACCACTTCTGCTAAATACACCATTCACCATTGCCAAAACAATTCATCAGAAAGGGCTTGCTCCCATTCGCTTTTTTGAAGATGAACAATTGCAACAGCTTTATAATCCGGTGTTTACGCCGGATAAAGTACAGGTTTTGTACAACGATACTGTTTTCAGACCCAAAAATGTTGTAGTTATTATAATGGAAAGTTTTTCTTCGGAACATATCGGCAGTTTCAACAAACAAGTTCCAAATTACCATGGTTTTACACCTTTTCTTGATTCGCTGATGCAGCACAGCCTCGTTTTTAATGGCTTTGCCAACGGAAAACAATCTATCGAGGGCATACCAGCGGTAGTTTCTTCCATTCCTGCTTTACTCAGTCGACCCTACATCAATTCGCAGTTTGCTGCAAATCAAATCAACAGCCTGCCTGGGCTTTTAACTGAAAAAGGTTACTCAACGGCCTTTTATCACGGTGGCACAAATGGCACCATGGATTTTAACGGATTTGCCGATATGGCCGGATTCCATCATTATTATGGCCGTACTGAATACAACAACGACGCCGATTTTGATGGGAATTGGGGTATTTTTGACGAGCCATTTTTCCAGTTCTTTGCGAAAAATCTTGATCAGACACAACAACCATTTTTCGCAACCATTTTTTCGCTTTCATCACATCATCCTTACCTTGTCCCACCTCAGTACCAGGGAAAGTTCAGAAAAGGTGAACTCGAAATTCAGGAAGCGGTGATGTATTCCGATTATTCTCTGATGAAATTTTTTATGACAGCCTCAGGAAGCACCTGGTTTAGCAATACACTTTTCGTTATTACAGCCGATCATACCTCTGAGGCTTATCTCCCCGAATACAAAACCAGATGCGGAATGTACAGAATTCCAATCATTTACTATGATCCTGCTGGTTTTACTGATGCACCCGTTTCAGCTACTTCTTCTCAGGTCGATATTATGCCTTCAATATTGAGCTACCTGAATTTTGATAAACCATTTGTTTCGTTTGGGCAAAACCTGTTTAACAAAAACACCAGTACCTTTGCTGTCAATTACCTGAATGGGATTTACCAGATTATTGAAGGGAATTTTGTTCTCGAATTCGACGGCGAAAAAAGCCTGGCTTTGTATGATGTTGTTAATGACCCATTAACGCAAAAAAACATCCAGCAGGATTTTCCTGAAAAAGTCAACGAACTCGAGATTCTGTTAAAGGCCTACATTCAACAATTTAACAGCCGTATGATCGAAAACCGGCTTACCATAAAGCATGGAGAATCAAACTGAAAAACTGAAAATCGCCTTCATTGTCAACCCTTTTTCAGGAATGGGCAAACACCTGGGTATCGAACAGGCGATTCTAAAATACCTTGATCGCAAAAAATTCGATTACAGGATATCCTTTACCGAACGACCCCATCACGCAAAGGAACTAAGTGAACAGGCGATTTCAGATAACTGTGATGTCATTGTAGCCGTTGGGGGCGACGGAACGGTAAATGAAGTTGCGCAGCCAATTGTTGGCACAAACAGGATGCTTGGTATTATTCCTTCAGGCTCGGGCAATGGTTTAGCAAGGCATTTAAATATTCCAATCGATTCAGAAAAGGCAATCAGGTTATTGAACGGGTTAAACAGCAAAAGTATTGATGCAGTTGAGGTTAACAATCAGTTTTTTGTTAGCATTGCCGGAGTTGGGTTCGATGCAAGGGTAGCAAAAAAATATGCTGGTCAAAAACAAAGAGGTTTCCTGAAATATTTTCAGATAGTTTTCCTCGAATATTTTCGTTACAGGCCGCGTAAATTTACGATGACGGTGAATGGAAAAAAAATTACCCGGAAAGCGCTCTTCATCAGTTTTGCAAATTCCGATCAATTTGGTTACAATACTACCATTGCCCCTGGGGCAAAAATCGATGATGGTTTGATTGACATTTGCATCATGAAAAAGGTGCCATTGTGGAAAATCATGCTGGTGGTTCCACTCTTATTTACAAAAAAAATCAACAGGTCGCCATACATGGAAATCATTCGCGCCAACATTGTGGATATCAGGCAAAAGAAAAAAACCATCAACCTCGATGGGGAGCCGATAAAAATGAGCAAACACCTTCATATTGAGGTAAAACCTCAATCGCTGAAGGTGCTTGTCCCTGCTAAAATCTGAGGTCTTTTAAAGCAAACCCGTCGAATTCAGGCATTTCTTCATTTTTTCAAAAGTACGCTCAATATCATGATCAAGTCCCACCGAAAACCTGATCAGCCCTTCTGTTAAGCCCATTTCTTTTTGTTTTTCTTCCGGCACTTCTGATGAGGTGCTTTTGCCCGAATTGCTAAACAGGGTTTTGAAATACCCCAAACTTACCGCAAGGTATCCAACTCCTTCATTTTCCATCATTTCCATCACTTCGGCAGCTTTTTCAGCCGAACCGGCATCAAACGACAGCATTCCCCCAAAACCGAAATCGGGATGCATTATTTTTTTCATCGTGTCATGTCCGCTATGGTTTTCAAGCCCGGGATAATTTACTTTGATGCCGGCTTCGGTAAGTTTTTTGGCTAAATACATGGCGTTGCGGCTATGTTGCTGCATGCGGATGTGCAGGGTGTGCATGTTTTTAAGAATTGACGACGACCTGAATGGATCGAGTACCGGGCCTAAAAGCATTGCTGTTCCTGAGTTTACATCAATGAGCGAGTTGATGAAACTGAGATTTCCACAAATGGCGCCTGCCACACAATCGTTTTTCCCGTTAACAAATTTGGTAAGGCTGTAAACAACCACATCAGCCCCCAATCTTGCCGGAGCCACAATCATGGGAGTAAAAGTATTGTCAACCATAAGTTGAATTTTATGGCGGTGTGCAATTTCGGCAAGTGTCGGAATATCAGACACCTGTAGAAGCGGATTAGTCACAGTTTCGGTGTAAATCAGCCGGGTGTTGGGCTGGATAGCCGCTTCCACTTCGCTCAGGTTCAAAATGTCAACAAAGGTTACCGAAATGTTGAATTTTTGAACATAGTTGTTTAAAAAAGCAAAGGTGCCGCCGTATGTTGTTCGGCTTGTTACAATGTGGTCGCCGGCGTTGCAAAGTTGCAAAATCGCTGATGTGATTGCCCCCATTCCCGATGCTGTCACCCATGCAGCTTGTGTGCCTTCCATGGCAGCCATGGCATCGGCCAGATATTTGTTGCTCGGATTCCAATGACGCGAATAAAGGAAGCAGCCCTCAGCCTCACCTTTAAAAGTTTCCAACATGGTTTTGGCTTGCATGAAGGTAAATGTGGCCGAGTCGGTTACTGATGGGTTAACATCCCCATATTCACCAAATTGTAAAAGGTCCTGAATATTGCCTGACGGATCGAATTTCATCATGATTTATTTTTTAATTACTATTAAAATATTGTATTAATATGGAAGCAAAATTACTTAGAATATTAAAAAGAATAATCAAATAATAATAAAAAATAAAAATGTGTAATTAAAATATTGTAAAAAGATAAAATATGTAAGATAAAATTTGTGAAAGTGTTTTTTTTTCTTTCAACATGAAAGGAAATTATTGATTTACTTTGACCGCATTCGAAACCTGAGATTAAACAACAACATAATCGGGGATGTGACCCTCTGATGTTAATAAATACAGATAGGAATGGAATTAAAAATCAGATATGCAACCATAGAAGATTGGGGAAAGATTGCGCAGTTTCAGATTTTGATGGCCGAAGAAACTGAGCAGGTGACACTTGAAAAAAATACCATCGAAAACGGTGTAAAAGCTGTTTTTGAAAATCCACACTTTGGTAAATATTATGTAGCCGAAAACGAAGGGAAGATAATTGCCTGTTTGTTAACTACCTACGAATGGAGTGATTGGCGCAATGCGGTGGTTTGGTGGCTGCAATCGGTGTATGTTTTGCCTGAATATCGCAAAAATGGCGTTTTCGGTATGATGTACCAACACATCAAAAGATTGGTAATGGCTGATAATAAAGTTGGAGGTATCAGGCTTTACATGGTTAATTCGAACCACCGTGCAAGGGCAGTGTATGAAGCCATGGGAATGGATGGTCAGCATTATCAGCTGTTTGAATGGATGAAAGAATAATTTCAGCGGCTTTTGGTGCTGTGATTTCCATTTCTTCAGTATTCAATTTTTCTATGATTGCAAAATCCCCGGTATCGAGTATAACAGATTCATTATCAATATTTAGAAAAATAGTTCCAAGGAAAACATAGATTCCGGTAAATCCAGAATTTTGAGCTGTCCTGAAAAATTTCTTTTCATTTTCGGCTAATAACATCATCTCAACCAAACCATGTAATCCATTGACCATCATTAGGTTGAAATCGATGGCGCGCCCAGTGCTTGTTGTTTTCCATGAACCATCAAAATGATCCTGGTCTGATTTACTGAGAATTTTGCTGTATTTTTCCTGATGAGAAATTTCAATGACACCATCCAAAATCATCAAAATTCGCGAGAAGCCAGGCAAGGAAGTGAACACCGAACTTTCGGCTTCTATTGTGGCTGAGCTCAACCTGAATAAAAAATCACGTTTGGGATACGAAGCATCTACCGGGAAAATAAAGAGTTCGGTGGTTGTTCCGCCTGTCCATGCTGATATGCTTTGGTGAGCTTTCCGGATAATTTTGAATTTCATCCAATACATTTTTGGTTTGCAAAAGTGAGTTTTTTGTTGCAATGGAGTTTTATCTATTTTTGGAAAAAAAACCTGATTGGATGATGAAACCTAACGGTTCCGAAATTTTGTGATGAATACCTGTCAGGTGTATTGTAGAAATCAGATAACTTAACTAATTAAAAATGAAAGCTTTTCAGGACTTTTATCCCAACGATTTCAACCATTGTTATGGATGTGGTGGACTAAATCCTTACGGCCATCAGTTAAAAAGCTATTGGGATGGCGACGAGTCTGTTGCCGAGTTTGAACCAAAGCCTTATCACACAGCGCTTCCGGGTTATGTTTACGGTGGACTCATCGCTTCACTAATCGACTGCCACAGCACCGGCACCGCTGCTGCAGCACTTTACAAATACGAAGGTCGTCCCATGGATTCGCTTCCACCTTTTAGGTGTGTAACAGCCTCACTTCATGTAGATTACCTACGACCAACACCCATTAACGGAATATTGACGCTGCGTGGGAAAGTAAAGGATATCGACGGCAGAAAAGTTACGGTACTGGTCGAACTTTTTGGTGGCGGTGAGTTGTGTGCAAAAGGGGAGGTGGTAGCAGCAGCAGTTGGCGAAAAATGGTTAAACCGTTGGAAAATAGACTAACATGAAAGAAGACCAAATATTGAATGAGCCCGTTTATTCGCCTTTTGTTTTAGAATTTCTGGCTG
Source organism: uncultured Bacteroidota bacterium (assembly GCA_937950125.1). Lineage (GTDB taxonomy): Bacteria > Bacteroidota > Bacteroidia > Bacteroidales > 4484-276 > CALFEP01. The sequence continues at coordinate 16,660 of CALFEP010000138.1, read as the reverse complement.
TTGCGCAGAAATATTGCCTCTTCGTAGAAGAATTGGACAAGTACACGAAAAAGGAGGTTTTTGAATACCTGAACAAAGCGCTGCCGTTGCTCTATGTCCGAGGATCGGTGCTGCCTGCTATCGAAGTTGAAGATTTGTCAGCAAATGAAAAATATGTAACCGAGGAACAGTGGGAAATGGTGTTCAACGATCTGCGAAACAAATTTGAAAATGAAGATGAATACTGGTTTGTTGAAAACGACAATCCCCTGAACGACCTGATAAAAGGTAGTTTAGCTGATGGATTATCAGACGTTTACCAGGATATGAAGGATTTTGTTCTGTTGTACCAGAAACCCTTGCGCGATGCAAAGAAAGCCGCAGTTTGGGAAATCCGGGAGTTGTTTGGTTCTCATTGGGGTTTCAGGGTGGTTAATATATTAAAGGTGTTGCATTATTATCTTTACAGCGAAAAAAATACACGTGCAGCAAACGGACCGTATTTGTTCGATTAGTTTCTTTTTTATCGGGACCATTTTTTTATCACCAAACTGGCAAATAAAAATGTCGTAACTATTTAAAAGATGATATTTTATGATTGAAAGCATAATTTTAGAGTCAATAGAAACCAAAAAGAGGATGCTGCAAAAGCAGGATTTGATCGAAACCATTCAACAGGTTGCCGAAGTAATGGTTACAACTTTCAGAAATGAAGGCAAAGTACTGTTTTGTGGAAATGGCGGCAGCGCCGCCGACGCGCAGCACCTGGCAGCTGAGTTTTCGGGCAGGTTTTATTATGACAGGCCACCGCTCAATTCCGAGGCGCTGCATGTAAACACCTCGTACCTTACGGCTGTAGCCAACGATTATTCTTATGACGAAGTTTTTGCAAGGTTGGTAAAAGCAAAAGGCCGAAAAGGCGATGTGTTGGTTTCAATTTCTACATCCGGGAATTCAAAAAACATCCTGAATGCCATGACTGCAGCTACCCGGATAGGTATGATAAACGTCGGGATGACCGGAGAAACCGGCGGGCAAATGAAAGTTCTTAGTGATTATTTATTAAACGTTCCCAGCACCGACACCCCCCGAATCCAGGAGGCCCAGATTATGATCGGACATATTATTTGTGAAATTGTAGAATCAACACTTTTTCCAAAATGATAAGGGAAGCAGTAATATTGGCAGGCGGCCTTGGCACCCGGTTGAGCCCTGTGTTAAAGGACACTCCCAAGGCCATGGCTCCAATCAATGGCCGCCCGTTTCTTGATTATCAGCTCGATTACCTCGAAGCCTTCAACATCAACCATGTAATCATTTCGGTTGGCCATTTGAGGGAGAAAATTATGGATCATTATAAAAATCAATACAAAACCATAAGGATTGATTATGCTGTTGAAGAAGAACCACTTGGAACCGGTGGAGGACTATTGCTGGCAATGAAAATGGTTGAAGGGCATTCGGCGTATGTATTGAACGGGGATACCTTTTACATGATTGATTACCAGAAATTTCTTGATATTCATCGTGGTAAGGAATCGAAATGCAGCATCATCCTGCGTGAAATGGATGATGTGAGCCGATACGGCGCCATCGAACGTGATGATGCAAAACGCATTACAGGCTTTTGGGAGAAAGCTGAAAAAAAAGGTCCCGGCTTTATCAATGGCGGCGTGTACCTGATAAACAAAGCGTTTTTTCTGAGCCAAAATCTTCCTGAAAAATTCTCGCTCGAAAAAGACTTTTTCGAAAAAATTTATACCCAACACATGATTTATGGAATATTATGCAGGCAATACTTCATCGATATTGGGGTGCCTGAAGATTACGCAAAAGCACAGGATGATTTTAAAGAATTTGAATATTTCTGAAGGCTGGAGCCTTTTTTTAGACCGTGACGGTGTTATCAACGTCAGGCTTGTTGACGATTATGTGAAAAAATGGGACGATTTCCGGTTTGTGGATGGTGTGACTAATGCCATGAAGATTTTCAATTCAGCCTTTCAGCATATTGTGGTTGTGAGCAACCAGCAGGGTGTGGGCAAAGGGTTGATGAAGTTTGAGGATGTTGTTGAGGTTCACAATCTCATGGTTGAAAAAATCAAAGAATCGGGAGGCCGGATTGACAAGGTTTATTTTTGCCCCGACCTGAAAAAAAACAACCCATTTTGTCGCAAACCCTCCATTGGCATGGCACTGAAGGCAAAACACGACTTTCCGGCAATCCATTTCAAAAAGTCCGTAATGGCTGGCGATTCGCTCAGCGACATGCAATTTGGCAAAAGACTAAAAATGGCCACAGTTTTGATTTCCGAGAACAACGAAATTGCCCGGAAACACCCTGAACTGGTTGATTTTCACTTTACCTCATTGGCTGAGATGGCCAGGGAGATGATCTGAGTTTTTTGAAAATTGAGTCCAGTCTAAAAAGGTCAAATTTTTTTATTTTACCACAAAACCGTATTGAACTTGCCGAAGTAACACTAAAACTATAAAGAGCCCAAAATAAAGGAAACCAATAAATTGACACTTCTGAAAATCTTGTGCCTGCCTGTTGGCCTGCCTACCATAGGTACGAAGGCAGGCAGACAGGTTTTTGTGTTGTTTCAGCAGGCTCAACATTAATTTAGTGGCTAAAAAAGTTTTTTTTAACTGAGCTCATAAGTATTGAATTATTTGTAATGAAAAAGGATGAAATTCAGATTTACACAACAAACAGCGGGACTGAAATACAGATTACGCTGGATAAAGAATCTGTGTGGCTCAATGCTCAATTGATTGCTCATCTTTTCAACGTCAACAGGCCTGCTGTTGTTAAACACATTCAAAATATCAATAAATCAGAAGAATTGGACGAACATTCAACCCGTTCCGTTTTGGAACAGGTTGCTGCTGATAAGAAAAAGAGGCGAATGAAACTTTACAACCCCGACCTTATTAATTCTGTTGGCTACCGCGTAAATTCACAAGCGGCAACCCAGTTCCGTCAATGGGCAACAAAACGCTTGAGAGATTATCTTATTCATGGCTATGCAATTAACGAAAACTACCTGAAACAAAAACAACAAGGATTTGAATACCTTGAAATCATCCACAGGATGAAACCTAAATTCGCTGCTGAAATTTTTGCCTTACCCAAAGACAAGAGTTTTGCTAACTCAATCAAACCGATTATGCAAAGTTTTGATGGCATCAATCTTTACCTAAGCCTTGAAGAAAAAGCAGCCACACTAAAGTACCTGATTTTTAAAAACCGTTCGTTTGTGGATGGAAATAAACGCATTGGGGCTTCCAGTTTCTTCCATTTTCTTGACAAAAACAAAGCTTTGTTCGACAAAAACAAACCGCCGTCAATCAGCGACGACTCCCTGGCAGCCCTTAACATCTTTGTCGCTTCGGGCGAGTCTGACGAATTGGAAATTGTAAAAAAAATTCATCTACAGTAATTTAAACAGAGGATAAATGACACCAGCACTTCTTCTTTTAAGTTTTTTGCTTTACACCATTTTACTTTTTGTGGTCAGCATTATTACTTCACGCCGTGCCACAAACGAAACATTTTATCTCGGCAACCGCAAGTCGCCCTGGTATGTGGTTTCTTACGGGATGATCGGAGCCTCGCTTTCCGGTGTCACTTTTATGTCGGTGCCGGGATGGGTTGGCTCCAGCCAGTTTTCTTATTTCATGATTGTTATCGGCTATTTGTTTGGATATTTTGTTATCGCCAATGTGCTGCTACCATTGTATTACCGGCTCAATCTCACCTCCATTTATACTTACCTCGAAGGGCGTTTTGGATTCTGGTCTTACAAAACCGGCGCTTTTTACTTTCTTTTATCAAGAATTTTGGGCGCTTCCCTGCGAATGTTTCTCGTGGTTTGGGTTTTGCAAAACTACATTTTCAATCCGTGGGGGTTTCCGTTTTGGCTTACCGTGGTCATTTTCATTTCATTAATTATACTTTATACGCTCAAGGGAGGTGTGAGAACCATCGTTTGGACTGATACCCTGCAAACTACTTTTATGTTGCTTGCAGTGATTTTGAGCATTGTTCTTATTGGCAAAGACATGAATATCAGTTTGTCAGATTTAGTATCGCGAATATTTTCAAGCGATTACACCAGAATTATCGTCACCGATTGGGCGCCAAAAAATAATTTCATCAAGCAGTTTTTCAGCGGGATGTTCATTACCATTGTCATGACCGGCCTCGACCAGGAAATGATGCAAAAAAACCTTAGCTGTCGCAACATCGGCGAAGCCAAAAAAAACATGATCACATTCAGTTTTGTGCTTGTGCTGGTAAATTTTGTATTCCTGGTTTTGGGTGCAACATTGCTTATTTACGCCAACAGCAAAGGAATCGATCTTTCTGCGCTTTCGGGTTCCGATGATATTTTCCCAACAATTACCCTCAAATATTTAGGTCCACTGGCTGGACTGGTCTTCTTCATCGGGTTAATTTCTGCTGCCTATCCCAGTGCTGACGGCGCCCTTACTTCGTTAACCACTTCTTTTACAATCGATATCCTCGGAATTAATAAAAAAACACATCTTACTGAAAATCAGAAAATCAGAATCCGGTACTTAGTTCATATTTCGATAGCACTGGTCATGATGATTGTCATCCTTGCTTTCCGGTCATTTTATGATAAAGCCCTCATCGACAAGCTATTTACCATCGCAGGTTACACCTATGGCCCCTTACTCGGGTTGTATGCTTTTGGGCTATTTACCAAGCGTCGGGCATCCGACAGCTTTACGCCATTCATTGCCGTCATTTCACCGGTAGTTTGCTATTTACTTGCCGAACATTCGGCTGAGCTTTTCAATGGTTATAAATTTGGTTTTGAATTATTGATTGTCAATGGTTTAATTACTTTCGCAGGACTATTTCTTGCGTCAAAAAAAGCAAGGTAATTTTTATTGTTTCTACCTTGTTAACCCGTTTAAATAGAATATTTTTGCCCACTTTACACGTGAAATTAACTTATTTAGAAAATTATAAAAAACGGAGGTGAAATTGGGAAAAACTGGTTCTGCCGGAAATAAAGGCGAAAAAGTGCGTTCCGATTGTTTTGTAAACCTGGAGATTACCGACAGCGGAGGCCACGACATTCAACTCAAAAGCAAAGTAAAAGTGATGTTTGGAAAAAGCATCGTCGAACAGGCCCGCAACATTCTGCAATTTTTTGAGGTTGAAAATGCAATACTCCAGATCGAGGACAGCGGAGCTTTGCCTTTTGTGATTGCAGCCCGCATTGAGGCTGCTTTGAAAAAAACGATCGATACCCAAAAAGAATTTTTATTTGAAATTCCTGTAGAAAACAGATACGAAACCCGCCGCGACCAATTCAGGTTTTCGAGGCTTTACCTGCCCGGAAATACGCCAAGTCTGATGATAAATGCCGGCCTTCACCGTCCAAACGGCCTCATTCTCGACCTTGAAGATGCTGTAGCATACGACAAGAAGTTTGAAGCTTCTTTTCTGGTAAGGAACGCCCTGAGAAGTCTTAATTTTTATGGCGCTGAAAAAATGGTTCGCATCAACCAGGTTCCAAAAGGATTGGACGATCTCGATTTTATTGTTCCTCACGGAGTTAACCTGGTTTTGGTACCAAAATGTGAAGGGGCTGACCAGATTCGTGAAGTGAATGAGAGGATTGAAAAAATTAAAAAAGCCCATGAACTCACCTGCAATATCTGGCTCATGCCTATCATAGAGAGCGCTTTGGGTGTAATTAAAGCGTTCGAAATTGCCACCGCAGCCAATAATGTTGTTTCGATGGCCATTGGTTTGGAAGACTACACCGCCGACCTGGGAACACGCCGTACAAACGAAGGAACAGAATCGTTTTTTGCCCGTTCGATGGTCGTAAATGCCTGTAAGGCAGCAAAAATCCAGGCCATCGATTCGGTATTTTCCGACATTGCGGACATGGAAGCTTTAAAGAAAAATGTGCTTGTTTCAAAATCATTGGGTTTCGACGGAATGGGCTGCATTCACCCACGGCAGATCGCCGTTATTCATGAGAATTTTGCACCGGATACCGCTGAAATCGATAAAGCCAAAAAAATAGTCAGGGCATTTAAGGAAGCTACAGATAAAGGATTAGGGGTTGTTTCGCTTGGAACAAAAATGATTGATCCACCCGTAGTGAAACGTGCTGAACATACTGTATATCTTGCTGTTAAAATGGGTAAATTGAGTGAAAACTGGATGGAAGAGGAGGTTTAAAATGAAAAAATACGATAAACTGGTAACAAATGCCGCCGGACGCGTCGTTCCTACTATTATTGGCGGAAAAGAACATACACCATATCTTGGGATTGGCAAATTCAGGCCAACCGGGCGCAAAGCTGCTCCTCCTGTTGCTACCTGTGCCGACTATCCCGCCGATGGCAACAAAATAGTTCCAAGCCTGAAAGATGCTTTGATCAAGTGCGGCCTAAAGGATGGAATGACCATTTCAACACATCACCATTTTAGAAACGGCGATCTGGTTGGAAATCAGATTTTTGACATTGCCCACGAACTTGGTGTCAAGGACCTGATGTGGTTTCCGTCAGCATCGTTTCCCTGTCACGAACACCTCATTCCGTACCTCGAAGATGGAACCATTCATCACATCGAAGGTAGCATGAACGGGCCTCTTGGTAAATTTACTTCGCAGGGAAAAATGAGCGGATTAGGTGTTTTACGTTCGCATGGAGGTCGTTATCAGGCAGTTCAGGATGGTGAAGTACACATCGACATTGCGGTGATTGCAGCCCCAACCGCCGATCCTTTTGGAAATGCCACCGGTGACCGTGGTCCAGCAGCCTGTGGATTGCTGGGATTTGCACTTGCTGATTCACAATACGCTGACAAAGTGATTGTTGTAACCGATAACATCGTGCCTTTTCCTTGCATTCCCTGGCAAATCCATGGAAATTATGTCGATTATGTGGTGGTGGTTGATAAAGTTGGAATCCCTGAAAAAATCGTTTCAGGCACTACCCAAATCACCAAAAGCCCTGACCGTTTACTGATTGCTGAAATGACCGCAAAATTCTGCGATGTTGCAGGAATTGTGAAAGATGGATTCTCATACCAGGCTGGAGCTGGTGGCACAGCACTTTCTATTGGAATTTTCTTTAGCGAAATGCTGAAAGAACGCGGCATAAAAGCCAGGTTCATTAGGGCAGGAAGCAACCAGTACCCGGTAAAAATGTTAGAAGATGGCCTTGTTGACTACATTTTGGACGGTCAAACCTTTGATCTGGAAGGTGTCCGCTCAATGCGTGAAAACGATGGGCATGTAAATACCAGTCCATTTACAAGTTACAACTATCATGGCAAAGGAAATTTTGCTACCATGGTTGATGTCGTAATTTTGGGTGCTACCGAGGTTGACATAAATTTTAACGCCAACGTGGTAACTCACTCCGACGGATTGCTACTTCACGGAATTGGCGGCTGGCAAAACTGTCTTTTTTCGAAATGCACCATCCTCCCGATTCCATTATTTCGCGACCGTATGCCTGTAATCGTAGATGAAGTGACCACCCTCTGCGGTCCGGGTGAATTGATTGATGTGATTGTTACTGAACGTGGGATAGCCATTAATCCGCGCCGTCAGGACCTGATTGAAAAAACAAAAAATTCAGGCTTGCCTGTTAAAACAATTCAGGAGCTTCAGGCTGAAGCCGAGAAGATTTGCGGAAAGCCTGCCAAACCTCAATTCGATGATGAAATAGTGGCAGTTATCAAGTGGGTTGACGGGACGATTATTGATGCTGTAAGAAAAGTGAAAGATTGAAAAATCTTTTTTTACAAAAAAAGCCCGGATTATCATGGTAATCCAGGCTTTTTGTTGAAAGAGTGAGGCCAGTCAGATTTTGCCAACTCTTTGGTTTTTAGCATTAACGTTTTTGCGGAGGTCTGCGGCCTGAAAACCTTTTGGGCTCTGACCTTTCTTCTGATGCCTTGACGACAATCTTTCTTTCCTCCAGATCGGTGTCGTTAAGCTGTTCGATAGCATGCAATGCCTCATTTTCGTTGGGCATCTCAACAAAGCCATAGCCTTTGCTCCGGCCAGAATTACGATCAGTAATAATTCTGGCAGATGCTACTTCGCCATAAGCTGCAAAAATTTCTCTCAGTTTTTCTTCCCGAATTTTGTAATTCAGATTGGCAATAAAAATGTTCATGATAAAAAAAAATAAGTAATTGAAATATTTAACTTCCGGAGTCCAAATTTAAGAACAGAAAGGTGTCTGGTTACGACTGATCTGAGTCTCATATTTTTTCTCCAAAAAACAAAAGTAGGCAAAAAACAACCTTAAACAATCTTTTGAGGATAAAATAATTGTTAAAAACATATCGTCGGAAATGATCATCTTATGCTAACAAACGATTATTCCTGCAGCTTTTTAGCAGCAACAACATCTTCAATAAAGGTGTTCATTTTTTCATAATGCGAACCTTCCCAATAGATTTTAAGGCATGATTCACATTGAAAAAATTGATGGTAGTACTTTTTTGTGCCAGGTTCGAGGTGGTCTTTAACTTTCTCTTTGTCAACATTTCTTACCAGTCCATTACAAACGGTGCATCGGTTAAATGGTTTTATATCTTTCAGCAAGTCAAATCGTTTTATCACCTCCTGAATTTGCTCCCTTGGGTTTTGTGACCGCAACCAGTAACCATGGGTTACCTTCCCGTTTTTTAAAATTCCAATATCCCGTGTCAGGATGATTCTTTTTTGGGTTATGGATATTTTTATTATTTCCGAGTCCTCAAGGTGATTGTGATAAAATGTATCGAAACCTAACATTCTCAAATATTTACACAGTTTTCCGAGATGAACATCAAGCACAAATTTTGTAACCCTCAAGGGTTTTGGACGCAGTTTGACCACTGATTTAATGTTAAAACTTTCAAAAACAGGGTAAACTGAAATAAAATCAGCATGTTGGGGATGATACGCAAATCCTGCTGATTCACCATTGATAATAATGAGATCAACTTCGGTGTGGGGAACTCCAATGGCTTCAATGGCGTCTTTTACGGTTTGGTTAAGTTTTAAACAATACTCAAATTGCCGCTTCCTTTTTTCTTTAGGTAGAAAATCGTTCAATTCCTCATAAAACCTGAATGTTGCAATTGCCGGCGGTTTCATCACTGCTTAAGATTTTAAACACGTCTTTTATACGGAAAACAAATTGTTTTGCAAATTAGTAAATTTTACTTTACAGTAGTTCCAGTTCCTCTCCCTTCGTTGTGTTGTGTTTCAAAAAAGAAAAATTCAGTTGGATGTCAATCATAGCTGAAACCCAATATTTTCTACCACAGGACACAATGCTCGTGCTGAATTTTTAAATTAAAGTTTGCACAATTCAGGGTAAATGCAAAATGCAGAAAGAATGCAGGCCGATCCTGTTTAGTGCAGAGTTTGCATCAACGTTAAGGGATGGGTAACTTGCGAAATAGCCCATTTCTTTTTGGCATGAATTGCCATATGTTTTTTAGAATCAGCGATTCAGGTGGGTGCGGTTTAACAGCTATTTTAATCCACCTGACCCTGTATGACTGCAATCTTACAAATGGCAGGTCGGCAGCCAGTCAGTGCAAGATTTTCTAATTATTAAAGTACAGACAATCATAATCATGCATTATCCTGCAATATTCGTGACGAACCGGCAAGTTTCATTCAGGTTTTGTGGCGTTCTCCAAAACATGGCCTTTTCCCAGATTTTAAAGATTATAAATCAGGTTTATAAAAATTGCTGCCGATAGGTTTGATTTTCTGCATTTATTGCGGGCTTTTTTTAAATTTGCTGTGAAATAAAAAACATAAAGCATGAATTTTGAGTCTTCACAACTGATTATCGTCACATTATCTTACCTTACTTTATTGGTTTTATGGGGAATTTATCAGGGGCGGAAGGTAAAAACAGGATCGGATTTTACCATCGCGGGACGTAATTTACCGGGTTGGGTAGCAGCCTTATCAGAGAGAGCCACAGGTGAATCGTCGTGGGCATTGCTGGGGCTGCCGGGTGCGGCTTATGCTACTGGTTTGCTTGAAATATGGACTGCAGTGGGCTGTGTAGCTGGCATAATTACAGCGTGGGCATTGTTGTCATGGCGTCTTCGCGACGAGGCCGAAAAATACAATGCCGAGACTTTTACCGAATATCTTTCAAAAAAACATGCTGAAAATGGAAGGTGGATAAGGCTTGTTGGAAGCCTAACCATCGTGTTTTTCTTTTTCTTTTACGTGGGAGCGCAGTTTATTGGAGGTGGAAAGACATTGTTTGTAATGTTTCATCTTGATCCTGAAATTGGTATGCTGATTACCACAGCAATCATTATTCCATATACTATTTACGGGGGTTTCAGAAGTGTTGTTTACACCGATGTAATTCAGGCGTTTGTAATGATTTTTACCCTTGTTGCCGGTCCAATCGCAGGTATAGTATATTTGTCAAATCATCCGGACCTTTTCGCACAATCCATTCCGTTAGCCCTTCAAAAATCAGGTGACCAATATACTTCACTTGTAGGGGCTTTCAACGGATTTATGGCAGGAATAGTAGTGGTTGGAAGTTTTTCGTGGTTTTTTGGTTACCTGGGGGGGCAGCCTCAGCTTAGCACCAGATTTATGGCCATAAAAAGCCGGAAACAAGCCATAAAGGCAAGAAATGTCGGCATAATCTGGACGCTGGTAGCTTACACTGGTGCATTGATGCTCGGCTGGATTGGAATTGCCATTTTTGGCCCTGATACTCTTCATGACCGTGAATGGGTGATGCCAGCAGTGATATTAACCATCTTTCCACCTTACTTAGCTGCTGTTCTCATCACGGGGGCCATTGCAGCAATGATTTCAACCGCTGATTCGTTGCTTATTCTATCAGCAACCGAGTTAACACAAAATATTTTGCATCCTGTCATGAAAAAAAGAGGGCTTTTTAATAACAGCCTTGTTACCTCCCGACTTGTAACCGCGTTGATTGCTGTAGTTGCTTTAATATTAGCCTATTTTTCTCCTTCCGATCTTATTTTTACGATTGTTAGTTATGTTTGGGCCGGAATTGGAGGTACATTCTCCATTGTAATCCTCTTCTCACTTTTTTGGAAGAAGTATCATGGCAAAGCTGTTATTGCCACAATTGTCAGCGGGGTTCTTTTTACGGTTATCTGGACCAGTACAGGTATGGATAAAGTTATCACTGCCAGGCTTCTAACCTTTTTTGTTGCCGGTTTATTTGGTTTAATAAGTACATTATTGTTAAAAAAAACCCATCAATAAATGTTTGATGAGTTATTTGGTGTTTTGATTTGGGGGTAAAATCCGGAAGTTTTTTTTGGCATGGCTTGCCAGCAAATTTTCCAAATTGGCGTTTATGAAATTATGGAAGCCAAAGGGGTGAGGAAATTTGATTGCAGCGTAGTAATAATCACAAGCTTTATATTTTCATTCATCCGGGTATTCCATTATGTTTTTCAGTTTTTAAAGGATAAAAAAGTTCATGCAAAAAAAAAGCCGGTCTGCGTTGACCGGCTTTTGTATTGTTAATCAGTTAGTTTTAAGCTTTAATATACTCAAACTGGTTACTTGAAGCGTTTTTACTCCTCGATAAAACACCATCTTTGGCTAATTTTGCAAGCGTCCCTGACAGGTCAGTGCTTTTGTATGTATAATGATACTGCTTGTCGCATTGTTCAACTATTTGGCCGATTGTACGGTATTCGGTAAAGAAATTGTCTTTGAGAAGTTCATTTAAAATGATGCTTGGTCCCGGTCTGTTTGGAATCCTCTTTTTTGATACTTTAACTTTCTCAACTGCTGGTTTTTCCTTACGTGGTCTTCCTTTTGTTTTGGGCTTTATAACTTCTTCGACTACCACGGGTTCAGCTGGTTTTGGTTCTTCAACCTGTTTTGGTTCTTCAACTTTTTTTACAGCCTTTGCAGGTTTTGGTGCCTTCGGCTGTTTAATGGCCTTTGCCGGTTTTTCTTTCTTCTGCTTTTTTACTGGAGTGGGTTCTGCAACTTCCTCAACAGCAGGCGCTGATGGCAATTCAACGGGTACTGCTGGTACTTCTGCAATGGCTGGTACCAAAACTGGTTGTGTTTCCATTTCAAAATCCTGTGCCATAAAAAACTCAATCAACTTGAGTTGAACTGCTTCAGATTTAATTGAATTCAGAACTTGTGCAAGCTCTTTTAATTGCTCGGTTGCTTTTTTGAAATCTTTAATCATAGTAGTAAATCCTTTCTTTTGTAAAATGAAGTAATAAATTCGCAATTAAAAATAAATTAGATGAAATTCGCCCCCCTAAAATGCGATGGGCAAATATAAATTTTAATTATAACATAACAATTTTTTTTTAATTTTTTTTCTAATTTAAAATATTTATAAAAACCAGATCAGCGCTTCTGACAAAATGTAAAACCAGACTTTTGCTTGCGTGCTGTTGAACCGGCTTTATGAAAACTTAATTTTAAAATGCCTGTGGCGATTGTTGTTGCTATGTTCATGACCGCCAGGCTGTTATTTAGCCCGCCTGAGTTTTTGGCGCCTCGTTATGATTTAAATCAAGTTACTAATAATTAGTATGTTAGAAGTGCGTCAGGGATAATTCTTTCCAACTTTGTAAAATGCCTTAATTAGTCACTGACGGTCAAGATTGTTTGTCTTTTTAGTATTGATTTTTTCGAATTTATCCAGTTCAGGCTGTAACTTTTTTTAGGTCTGTTCGTTTAATGTAGGTATTTGCGGTAAAAGACTAACTTCAATGACTGTATCAGAGTACAATAATTCTGTTGACAAGTTTTCTGATGGAATTTACAGGTTCATCCTGAAAAACATTGCCGACGAGGAGCATTCAAAAGATATTGTACAGGAATCGTATTTGAGACTTTGGGAAAAGCGACAGAATGTAACTTACGAAAAGGTAAAAACCTATTTATTTACCACAGCGTACCATTTGATGATTGATTTAATACGAAAAAACAAATACCGGGCTTCCTATGATAGACAGTTTGAAGAAATTGAATCAAATACAGCTGGTTTTACCGACTTGGGAGAAATTCTGGAAATGGCAGTTGACAAACTTCCCGAAATTCAAAAATCAGCAGTTTTGCTTAGGGATTATGAAGGTTACTCGTACCAGGAAATTGGTGAAATTACCGGTTTAAATGAATCGCAGGTGAAAGTCTATATTTACCGGGCCAGGATGTTTTTGAAACAATATATTGGAAGCATGGATAAAGTAATTTAATGCAACGCTTGGATGGAAATCAACAGGAACAATTTTGAGGCTTTTTTTCTCGATTATTGGGAAGGCAACCTTTCGGCAATCCAAAAGGAAAGCCTTGCCATTTTCCTGGAAAATAATCCTGACCTTCGTGATCAATTTACAGATTACCAGGAGGTTAGTGATGTCAATCTCGTGGCAGATGAATCCATTGTTTACAATTCGAAAAATCTGCTGAAAAAAAACGAATTCCAGCCTGTTGGAAACATCAATCAAAAAAACTGGGAAACCTTTGTCATAGCTTCTCTTGAGGATGATTTGACACCAAAGGAAAGGGAAGCTTTTCGGAAATTTGTTCTACTCAATCCACAAATCAGTAAAATAATCGACCAATATCGAAAAGTTTACCTTAAACCCGATTACAGCGTGGTTTTTCCTGATAAAGGAGAGATTAAAAAATCCATTTCTTTGTCTTTCCCTTCTAAAATCGTTAGGTGGTCGATGGCAGCAGCTGCTGCAATAATTTTGGGTTTTACAATATTTTCGGTTTATTTTAACGATAAGGTAGTTGGAAAACATGATGTTGAGATAACGCAGCAAACCAAGGAAAATAAGGCCAATCCAGTTGATAATCATAAAGAAGAGCAGTTTTTACAAAATCCTGCAAGCAATACACGGTTGAAACAGGTTGCTGATAAAACCAGGGAAATTATTCCTGAAAATAGCAATTCAGAAGTCGCTAACATGAATTTACAGGAGATTTCGAAACAGTTATCGAAGGAGCGGACACCATTTCAGCGTGATTTGAACCAATTTCCTGCACACATGAATTCTCTGGCTGTTGCTCAGCTTGTTTGTGAACAAGGAGATGAAAATGTGATTCCTGAAGAGAGAAATCAATATGCTTCCCTTTTTGATGATTTAATGCTTCGCGATGCAATACAATCAGAGATCGATTTGGTTGCAAATAAGGAAAAAACCACGGTGGGGAGAATTATTTCAAACTGGGGAAACAAAATCATCAATGTTGTTTCATCGGAAGAGGTAAATAATTCACTGGTTGTGCAATTAGCCAGTAAAGGAAAGGAAAAGATTACCGGAATCCCTGGTTTGATACCAGTTTACAGAGCTAATGAAAGCGAAGGGAAAAAGGAAACCTTTCTGGCAATCAGCGAAAACTTTAGCATCTACCGAAGCAAAGCTACTGAAGCAGGTAAATCTGAAAATGCAATAAATGAACCCTGAGGAAGCTTGTTTCCAGGTCGTTAATCCATCGATTTAAGCATTGCTGCCACAATGTTGGTTGTACCCTCGTATATTTGAAGAATGTTGGCATCGAGCATGTAGCAAGGGGTTGTAAAAAGTTTGTTTGCCTCATCAATAACCACTTCGCCATGATTGGTCTTCAAATGTGTACTTCCCATCTTTTCGATGTTTGAAATGGTGTTTTCGTCCTGTCCGATGGTAATGGTTACTTTCTGAAAGATGCTTGCAAGAATGACAGGCGAAATACAAAGTGCTCCAATAGGTTTATGCTCGTTGTGAAAATCAATCAATATTTTTGCAAGCTGTGAATTTACCTGACAGTCAAAGCCTTTAAAGGCAAAGTCACAAAGGTTTTTGGCTACACCAAATCCACCAGGCAAAATTATTGCATCAAAACTGGAAGCGTGCAATTCACCAAGTGCTTTGATGTTCCCTCGGGCTATTCTGGCAGCTTCTACCAGTACATTCCTTTTCTCGGGCATTTCATTACCGTTGAGATGATTTACAACATGATGTTGGTTGATATCTGGCGCAAACAACTCATAATGTGCGCCTTGCTGAGCCAGCGACAAAAGGGTAAGGGTTGCTTCATGAATTTCTGCACCGTCAAAAACACCACAACCGGCTAAAACAACTGCAAACTTTTTCATGTGGTTAATTGTTAGTAAGGTTAAAAATTTAAAACCGAATACATTTTTAAAAAATAGCTTTAGTAAGACAAAAATAGTAATTATGCCTTAAAATGATCGTTAGCTACACAATATTAAATTTCAAACAATAAAATTAAAGGTTGCTCATGAAAAGAAGTTTTATCATTTTAGTCGCCTTAGTTGGTTCATTTACAATTTATTCGCAAACCCTGCAGGTAATAACCAAAAATGAACTCAACCAACACATTGGATTTTTGGCCTCGGACTCGCTAAAAGGACGGAAACCGGGCACGCCTGAATCATCAGTTGCAGCTTCTTACATCCGGAATCAGTTTAAAATTGCCGGCTTGACTTTGCTGGGTGAAGATGGTTATCAGAATTTCGATTTGGTGACTGATGTCAAAATGGGTGATGGTAATAGACTGACCATTGATGGAAAAGAATTGTTGCCTGGCGAGGATTTTACACCAGTGCCGTTTACATCGAACGGCAGCCTTAAGGCCACGGCTTTTTTTGCTGGCTATGGTTTCGAAATCGATAACGACAGCATAAAATGGAACGATTATGAAAATCAGGATGTAAGCGGCAAATGGGTTATCATATTGTTGGGTGCGCCTGATGCTGAAAACCCCACGGGAAAGTTTGATGATGTGGTGGGCGAGAGGTCGAAAGTATTGACTGCCAGAGATAAAGGAGCTGTTGGAGTGATTTTTGTTTCAGGCGAAAAACGTGATAAAGACGATAACCTGCTGAAGATTTCTTACGATAAAAGTGCTACTACAGCCGGAATTCCTGTTTTTTATGTTAAAAGAAAAGCCATTAATCCCGTGTTTGAAAATTTTGGTTTTTCTGTACAAAAAGCTGAATCACGGATAATTCAGGGCATGAGCAGTTTTACATTTTCGGTGCCTGTTACGTTTGAAGGAACCACTGATATTGTTCATGCCAAAGCCCAGGCTCAAAACATTGTCGGGATGTTAATTGGTAACGATCCGGCACTGAAGGAACAATTTGTGGTGGTAGGTGCTCATTACGACCACCTCGGTTTTGGAGGACCTGGTTCCGGCTCGAGGCTCCCCGACACGGTTGCCGTGCATTACGGCGCCGATGATAATGCATCGGGAGTGGCCGGTATCATCGAACTCGCAGGCAAAATGGCTTCGGGTAATGTTAAGCCAGCACGGAGCATTGTTTTTGTTGCTTTTGCTGCCGAAGAAATGGGCCTGGTAGGTTCAAAATATTTTACCAGCAACCCTCTTATCGACTTGTCGAAAGTGGTTGCCATGGTTAATTTTGACATGATTGGCCGGTTAAAAGACAACAATTCGCTAACCATTGGAGGAACCGGCACGTCAGTGGAATCAGAGGAGATAATCAACCATTTGAAACCCGGCTCAGGGCTGGATTTGAGATATTCACCAGAAGGTTATGGACCATCCGATCATGCAGCGTTTTACACGGAGAACATTCCGGTGTTTTTCATTTCGACAGGCGCTCACGAAGACTATCACACACC
>CALFEP010000137.1 GCA_937950125.1 uncultured Bacteroidota bacterium | reverse complement strand
ACGGACTGGATTTTTATTTGTCTGTGTGTTCATGAAGTTTTTCATGTAAATTTGACCACTTCAGCCGGAAGGCTGTAAAATATTTTAAATCAACAATGTAAAGATGAAAGTTGTAATAACTGGAGCCAGCGGTAATGTAGGTCATTGTATTTGCCACCAACCTGTGGAACAGGGTGCTGAAATCAAAGCATTAATTCACGGGAATAAAAACCAATTGTCTGAAAGTGGCACTGAAACCATTCGTGGAAACGTGATGAACATAACAGAGCGTTTTTTGGTTAATAGAACTAAAATAAAAACCATGATCAAAACTATTCTTTACACAGCATTTATTATGCTCCTGAGCTTTGGCAGCAAAGCACAGATAAACCTTGTCGGGGTTGCCAATAACCCCGAAACGGGAAAGATTGATATTTTTAAATGGCAGGCGCTTGATCCTGAATCAGTAACTGTTTTTCCTACAATCCTGGATGGATATTATTTTGCCACATCAGCATTCGATTCGTACAACAGCAATTATTACATTACAGGAATTTCCGGTGATAGTTCTGGACTGTACTCTTACAATACGATTTCAAACCAGGAGAATTTGGTTGGGGGATCGTTGTACAGCAATATTTCCGAGTTTGATATGAGCACCGGAAAAATGTACAACCTTAAAATGGAAACCGAGGAATACATCAGTATTTACGAATTTGATATCAATACCAACCAGGATAGCCTGATTGGTGTGATTTACGAACCGGGCGCAAACGGAATTGTTGTGGATGCCATCGGTTTTGATGCCAACAATGGCATTTTGTATTATGTGGGTTTCACCAACGATCCTGCTTTGTGTTTGTATGCAATACCCGTTAGGGAAAGTCAGTTTTCGTTCACCAAAACGATAATCAACCCAACAGCGGCGCCTTTTAACATTATCACAAGTGTGAATTTTGACAATGTAAACGAAGTTATTTATGCCCGCAATGCAACCTATGACTCCACCTTTAATTATACAGGAAGCAGTATTATAGAGATAAATAAAGCGACTGGTGATATTGTTACGAGGGGGGAGTTGGTGGAGTTTCCTTATTTTGTAGGTGGTTCTTCTTCTTTTGATCAAAATACTGGAACCTTTTTACTGGTTGGCATCGACACCAGCAATGTGGCAAAAATGATTGCTTTCAATACCTATGACAATACCTATGTTTCCGGCTTTGTTCCGGATAATGTTTCTGAAATTGTGTGTGATAATACCAGTTTCGTGCTCTCCTATTATATCACTACCGGGGTAAAAGCGGAGCAGGAATTTAACTTCAGCCTTTATCCCAACCCGGTTTCTGATAGACTGACAATTGATCAACCCTCTTCAGGCGAAGTCACCGTTAAACTTATCTCCACTCAGGGTAAAATTGTATTGGAAAAAGATTTTGCAACCAGCAAAATCGAACTGAACATGGCATCAATTGCCTCCGGAATTTACCTGTTAAGCCTGACATCGCAGGGCAAGACGGTTTCTGAAAAAATCATGGTCCATTAACAGACAAATTTTCATTCTGCCTTGGCATCGCAGGGTGTCTATGGGCTTTTGCCGTTTATGCCAGACCTGCCGGTTTATCCCTGGTAGTTTGCACCGCCAAAGCGCCTGAATCAGAAGCATTTAACCAGGAGAATGATTCGCACAAACTTGTGAAAACCAAATAGCACCTCCCGGCTAACCTAATCCTCTCTTTTGCCTTAAAGAACAAGCAATGGGGAGTGTGGACAGGATTTACAGGCGTATCAATCCTGAAAATGCCTCGATAAACCATTTCCCCTAATCTTCCCGCCTGCAACAAATTAATTCTATCTTGAACCGCCTCGGCTGAAAGGCTGTCAGGCAATTTAAATCAATAATATTAAAATGAAAGTTGCAATAACCGGGGCAAGTGGACAGGTGGGACATTGTCTGAGCCACCAGCTCCCTCATGGCATTTCAGGTTTGAAATCAGGTGAATTGGCCATTGGTTCTGCGGGAGGTGATTCTGAACTGAAATTTAATATCTTTCCCAATCCTGCATCATCGCTAATTACCATTACGTGGTACGAAGAAATTCAGAGACAAATGCATTTACAAATTTACAACGCATACGGACAGAGGGTAAAAAAACTTAGAACCTTTGTTTCCCGCTCTGGTAACCAACAATCAGCTGTCGATTTATCTGGTTTGGGTCCGGGAACTTACTCAATAAACTTGAAAGTAGGTACAAGAACCGGTTATCAAAAAATAATTTTCATTCAATAGCTCCTCCGGGCTAACCTCTTGCACCACCCGTGTTTGCTATAGAGCAGCCGGGGTGGTTGTGGTGGAGGTTCATAAAAAAAGGAATTGTGCAGTAAGCATCCTTTTCAATATTTCCTGCCAATTAATTTTTTCATGGTTTTCAGCTATGGTTGCCCCTTCGCGGGGGTTTACTTTTGTCGGGTAAAAATGATTAACCAAAACCTTTGACAAAATGAAAACTTTAGCAATTGCATTCTTGATTTTTTTGCCGCTAACATGGCTAAATGCTCAACAACAGGTATTTGCCACTGAGCTAACCGATCTTGACGGAAATAAAACGAATTCGTGGGAAATAATCGAACCCGGAACCACAACCCTGTTGGTTTTCTGGAAATCTTCGAGCGCCAAATGCTGCGACAACCTCGAAAACCTGCAGTCTGCCTGGACTGATACCCTGAAAAACCGGGGTGTAAAACTCATTGCCATCTGCGTTGACTGCAACGGCAGCTGGAGTCACATCAAACCCATGATGGCTGGCAAAAACTGGGACTTCGAAAGCTACATCGACCTCAACGGCGATTTCAGGCGTATGATGGGAGTAACTGATGTCCCCTGTACCTTGCTCCTGGATCAGAATCAAAGCCTACTGTGCAGATACAATGGTTTTTGCAACGGTGGAAGTGAACTTATTTGTGAAAATATACTCAAACACATCCGTCAGCAGGCGCCTGAACTGGTACAAAAACCCGGAAACCAATAAGATGCGCATTTTTGTAATTTCTTCATTAAGGATACTAAAAGACACCTACAAAAAAAGACCGGAGAGATGAATTTTATAAAAACTGATTCCAGCAAATGAACCGGATTTTGGTAGATTTCTTCATTTTGTAAACTGTTTCATTTATACCGGTGTTTGCGATTTCTTCGGCAATTTACCCGCAAATTGAATTTCATTTGCGGGTTTTTTTTTGAAAACACTACGAAACAATGCCTTCGCAATAAATTATAAATCATGAAACTCCACCATCACCGTATGGCTTACCCTGAAGCCTAACAAACCTGCTGCATTGCCATTGCTCATGGCTATCTGCAGATGCCCGGTGTAGCTGAAAAGCGCCAGGATATTTCCCTGAGTCGGGTCTTTGTACGAATCTTTTATGGCTTTCACCTGGTGACGATTTGAAGCAAATGAAATGGTAAAAGGCCGCTTTTTGCCAACCTGGTTGAAGAGCGATTTGGTAATATTGGTAAAAGCATTTTCATACCTGTCAATGTAAATGATGTGACCTTTAATCATGTTTTCGGAAGTTACCGGCCTGAGGGGTATCTTTTTGGTAAGTTCCTTTCGGGGAGGTCCCACGAGGCTGAGTTTTTTTCCATCAACAATATGTTTGGCAATTTTAATGAAAATATCGCAGGCCGAAAAGGTAAAACTATCAGAATCCTGCACCATATCAATTTCGTAGGCTTCTTCGGGATCGGAATCAAAAATGAGTGAAAAAAGCCCATTATCCGCGCCAATAAAATACTGACCTTTGTAAACCACCACAGTATGAGGCATTTCGATACTTGCATCAGAGTTGATATCGAAAATATGGATCGTATCTTTTGGAAAAGTATGGATAACATTTCTGAGAATAAACGACGCACTGTTGAGATCGAACGGAGGAATGTTGTGGGTAATGTCGATGATGTTGGCGTCAGGAATCCTCGATAAAATGCTGCCTTTCACCATTCCTGAATAGTGGTCGCTGCTTCCCCAGTCACTTGTAAGGGTTATTATTGGCATTGGTGAAAATGTGCTTTTTAATTCATTACTAAAAGTGGCCAAAATTAGTAATTCTTCAGAAGGTCATTTACAATTTTTAATAATTTTGGAACTCGAAAAACGAGGTGATTTTATTTAAAGAAATACCAGGATTAACCAGCTAATTGCTTGAATGACAGAAAAAACCATTTCAGTTGAATCCATCAATCCTCTGGAAATATTCGGCGTTAATGATGCTAACCTTACCCTGCTGAAAAAACAATTTCCAAAACTGAAAATCATTGCCAGAGGCAGCGAAGTGAAAGTTATTGGAGATGAAGAACAAATTGACCTGTTCGACCGTAAATTTTCACTGCTTATTTTGCATTACGAACGTTTTGGAAAATTAAGTGAAAATGATGTTGAGGATTTGCTTGAAATTGAGGGTGAATCGGTCACACTGGATTCTTTTACCGGCAAGGATGTATTGTTTCATGGGCGACACGGAAAGCTTATCCAGGCACGTACACCCAACCAACAACGAATGGTTGAAAGCAGCAAGAACAACGACCTGATTTTTGCGATAGGCCCCGCTGGTACCGGAAAAACCTACACAGCCGTTGCCATGGCAGTGCAGGCATTGCGCAATCGCGAAATCAAGCGAATCATCCTTACACGCCCGGCAGTTGAAGCCGGCGAGAACCTGGGTTTTTTGCCCGGTGACCTCAAAGATAAACTCGATCCATACCTTCAGCCTTTGTACGACGCACTGCGCGATATGCTCCCTTCGCAAAAATTGTTGGGTTACCTCGAAGACGGAACCATCGAAATTGCTCCCCTTGCTTTCATGCGTGGTCGCACGCTCGAAAATGTTTTTGCCATTTTGGACGAAGCTCAAAATTCAACACAAAGCCAGCTGAAAATGTTTTTGACAAGAATGGGTAGAAATGCCAAGTTCATCGTAACCGGCGATATTACGCAAATCGACCTGCCCCGCAACCAGGCTTCGGGGCTCATTCAGGTTACCCGAATCCTCGAAGGAATCCCCGGCATCGACTTCATTTACCTTGACGACCGTGACATTCTCCGCCACAAACTGGTTTCAAAGATCATCAATGCTTACAAAAGCGAAAACAATAACGGAAATTCAGCATCAAAAAATAAGGAACCCAAAGATGAACAAAACAGTAATTAAAACAGCATTTCAGTTTCCAGGACAAAAAAGTCTTTACAAAGGCAAGGTAAGAGACGTTTACAACATCAACGACGAATTGCTGGTGATGATCGCCACCGATCGTATCTCGGCTTTCGATGTGGTTTTACCAAAAGGAATTCCTTTCAAGGGACAGGTTTTGAACCAGATCGCATCCAAATTCCTTGATGCTACCGCTGACATTGTGCCCAACTGGAAAATAGCCACCCCCGACCCAATGGTAACTGCAGGCAGGTTCTGCACTCCGTTTCCGGTCGAAATGATCATCCGGGGGTATCTTACTGGCAGTTCCTGGCGTTCTTACAAAAATGGCTCACGCAGTATTTGTGGGGTTCCAATTCCCGATGGAATGAAGGAACATCAGAAATTCCCCGAGCCCATTGTTACGCCCACCACCAAAGCCACCGAAGGTCATGACGAAGACATTTCGCGGGAAGAAATCATTGCAGGCGGCCTTGTTTCGGAGGAAGATTACATTTTATTGGAAAAATACACGAAAGCATTGTTTCAGAGAGGAACCGAAATTGCGGCCAAAATGGGTTTGATCCTGGTTGACACAAAGTATGAATTTGGAAAAAAAGACGGTGAAATCTACCTCATTGATGAAATTCATACACCTGATTCTTCGCGGTATTTCTACCTTGAAGGTTACGAGGAACGACAGGCAAAAGGCGAACCACAAAAACAGCTTTCAAAAGAGTTTGTGCGCGAATGGCTGATGAGCCATGGATTTCAGGGAAACAAAGGCCAGACAGTGCCCGAAATGACCGATGAATTTGTCGATTCGGTATCCGAACGATACATCGAGTTGTACGAAAACATCACTGGTGAAAAGTTTCAACGAGCCGATGTTTCAGATGTTCTGGCCAGGGTTGAAAACAATATCAGAGAGTATTTGAGAAGGGTATAGCACAGTGCGCACAGGGCAGAGCGGCCAAGGACGCAAGCCCCGAACCTCAGAGTCGATGATTAGAAGTTAATTAAAATGAGGGGATGGCGGCCTTGAAAGTCGGCAGTCAGCAACAAAAAGGACGCAAGC
>CALFEP010000136.1 GCA_937950125.1 uncultured Bacteroidota bacterium | reverse complement strand
TAAAATCTTACACTCAAGCTGTTAAATTCACTGGTGTGAATTAAAAATCACCTGTACGGTATGAATAATCTTTGTAGCGCATCATTTTTTCTCCCCTTCTCCCATTCTCCACCACTCACTTTCTCTTCTTCTCCATTTCTCCGTCTCACTTCCCTCTTCATTTTTCGTAATACCCTCCAACTCATTAAAAATGCAGATTTCAACATTTTTCCTAATTTAGCCCCCTTTGAAATGTTACGGTTGATTAAAGCGTTTTCAAAATTCAAATGTTGATTATTAATTTTTTTAAACATAAATTATTTAAAGCAATGAAAAAAACTGCAATTGGCTTATTGGCAATACTTTATTGTTTCACTCTTTCCGCACAGGAAACAGCCCAATGGCGTGGCAACAATCGCGACGGGGCTTACAACGAAACTGGTTTATTAAAATCCTGGCCCGACAATGGCCCACAACTTCTCTGGCATTTCGACGGACTTGGATCGGGCTATTCATCAGCCGCTGTAACCAGCAAAAAGGTATATTCTACCGGAATGATCGGGGAAGATGGATTTGTTTTTGCCCTCGACCACAGCGGCAAACTTCTGTGGAAATCGAAATATGGCCCCGAATGGACCGAAAGCTATTCCGGAGCACGTTCCACACCATTGATTATCGATGATAAACTATACATAATGAGTGGTTTCGGCAACCTGGTTTGCATGAACGCCAACGACGGTTCCATCCTTTGGCAGGTTGACCTGATTGCGAAATACGGCGCCCGCAACATCCGCTGGGGAATGACTGAAAACCTGGCTTTCATGGGAAACACGCTCTTTTGTACTCCCGGTGGTGAAGAACATAATGTAATTGCCCTGGACAGAAATACCGGAAATCTGATCTGGACAAGCAAAGCCAAAGGCGAAACCAGCGCCTACTGTTCTCCCATTGTGGCAAATCACAAAGGCAGAAACCTTTTAATCACGCAAACTGCCAGTTCAATTATTGGCCTGGATGCCAACACAGGCAAATTTCTCTGGAGCCACCCACAGCCCAACCAATGGTCGGTACATGCCAATTCTCCTGTTTACATGAATGGTATGGCATATTTTATAAGCGGTTATGGCCAGGGTGGTGTGATGCTCAAAATTTCGGATGATGGAAACAGCATTACCGAGATGTGGCGAAATACCTCGCTGGATGGCAGAATGAACGGAGTGGTGGTAATTGGTAACAAAATTTACGGCGCCAGCGACAAAGGGATAAAATGGATTTGCCTTGACTGGAACACCGGCAAAGAATTGATTGTGGAAAACCTGATTAAAAAGGGGAACATCATCACCGCCGACGGAATGCTTTTCATGTATGGTGAAGATGGAAAAGTAGTTCTTGCAAAGCCCACCGACACCAGCTATAACACTGTAAGCACGTTTGAAGTTCCTTACGGAGAAGAACAGCACTGGGCACACCTGGTTATTCACGATAAAAAGCTTTATGTAAGGCATGGAACTTCACTGATGGTTTATTCAATTGGCTTAAAATAATTTTCTACCCCGGGTTTTAAGTCGACCAAAAACATTCAATTTACTATGAAAAAACTTGTTTTACTGATATTTACATCCCTTACGCTGTTTACTCATGCTCAGGTTGAACAGTGGCGCGGCCCTGACAGAAATGGCATTTACCCCGAAACCAACCTGCTGAATCAGTGGCCTGCAGACGGTCCTGAACTATTATGGGTTTTGAAAGACATTCCGGCAGGACATTCACAAGTGACCATCGCAAACGAAACACTTTTCTTTACAGGTCTTTCCGACACAATGGATGTGCTGATTGCTGCTGATATGGATGGCAAGGTAAAATGGCAGATTCCTTATGGCCGTGCCTGGACAAAATCATTTCCCGAAAGCCGCAGCACGCCCACCATCGAAGAAAACCGGGGCTATGTTACAAGCGGTATGGGCGACGTGGTCTGTTTTAATACCGAAAACGGCCAGATAATCTGGAAAGTGGCGGCCAGTGAAAAATTCGGTGGAACATTTGGTGAATGGGGCATTGCAGAATCACCTCTTTTGTATAAAAACACCGTAATATTTACACCCGGTGGGGCCAGAACCACGATGGTGGCCTTGGATAAAATGACGGGCGAAACCGTTTGGATGTCGGAGCCGCTGAACGACAATCCGGGTTATGTATCCCCGCTTTTGATGAACAGGGGAGGAAAAGATTTGATTATCACTACGATTGAAAAACACACCTTCGGAGTCAATGCTGAAACCGGGCACATCCTCTGGGATTTCGACTATGGAAGCTTTTCCAATTCGGAAGGATGGAACATCAACATCAATACTCCTCTCATTGACAATGGAGAAATATTCGTTACCAACGGATACGACCATAAATCGGTGATGCTGAGTCTTGCCGAAGATGCAAAATCGGTATCATTAAAATGGGTTGATTCGACCCTGGACGTTCACATGGGTGGAGTTGTTAAAATCGGGAATTATATTTTTGGCGCCAACTGGCTTGGCAACGGCATGGGTCACTGGATTTGCCTGGAATGGTCAACCGGAAAAGTTATGTACGACCAGAAGTGGTTCAACAAAGGGTCCATAGTTTCGGCTGACGGAATGCTTTATTGTCTTGAAGAAAAGACGGGAAACCTTGGGCTGGTGGAGCCTGTTCCCGACTATTTCAAAGTAGTAAGCTCATTTAAAATACCTTATGGAAGCGGACCTTACTGGTCGCACCCACTCATTAAGGATGGTGTACTGTATGTGCGTCATGGCGATGCGCTTATGGCTTATAAGGTTTCGGCAAAACAGTAAACCATGCGTTTAAAACTTCCCGAAAAATACATTTTCTTCATTGTTGGTATTGCGGCAATCACGGCGCTGGTTTTCTGGCTGTTGCACGACCCGGTCAGGAATTTTTCGGAGAATAAACCGGGCCTGGACAACCGTCCCCCAATAGATACTAGCAAACTGGCTCAGGTTACGATTGGCGAAAAATTTACCTTTTACGAAAATCAGACATCTCAACTCACCGGAAAATGGCCAAATTTCAGGGGGGTAGATTTCGATAACATCAACAAGGAAAAAATACCCCTGATTGATTCCTGGGAAAACGGCAAACCAAAGATTGTGTGGCAGGCCTTGATGGGCGAAGGCCACGCAGCGCCGGCCATTTACGATGGCAGGGTATATATTCTGGATTATGATGAAAACAAAAAAGCGGATGCCCTGCGCTGCTTTTCACTGGAAAGCGGAAAAGAACTCTGGAAACGATGGTATAAAGTACCCGTAAAACGGAACCACGGAATGTCGCGTACCATCCCGGCTGTGAATGAAAAATATGTTGTTTCCATCGGCCCGGTTGGTCATGTGATGTGTGTTGACCGGATCACGGGTAATTTCATCTGGGGAATCGATCTGGTGAAAGAATATGGCGCCGAAATCCCTTTCTGGTACACCGGCCAGTGCCCTTTCATCGATAACGGAGTTGCAGTAATTGCGCCCGGAGGCAAAAGTCTGCTAATTGGAGTAGATTGTGCCACCGGACAGGTGGTTTGGAAAACCCCAAGCCCCGATGGCTGGAAAATGTCGCATTCTTCGGTAATACCCATGACCTGGGGAGGAACTAAAATGTACGTGTATGCTGCCATTGGCGGGATTTGCGGAGTTTCGGCAGAATCCGGAAATACCGGACAGTTGCTTTGGCAAACCACGGCTTTTGCCCCATCGGTGGTTGCACCATCGCCAGTGGTTTTTAACGACGGGAAAATATTTGTGACAGCCGGCTACGGCGCTGGTTCTGCCATGTTAAAGCTGGAAAAAGGAGGTGGCGGGTTTTCTGTGAAAGTGCTGCAAATTTACAAACCAAAGGATGGTTTGGCTTCTGAACAGCAGACGCCGGTAGTTTTGAACGGAAAAATGTACGCCGTTTTGCCAAAAGATGCCGCCGCCGAACGCAATCAGTTTGTTTGCTGCGATCCGTCCGATTGCACCAAATACCTCTGGACAAGCGGAAAAACCGAACGTTTCGGGCTTGGCCCCTACCTGTTTGCAAATGGTAAGTTTTTTATTCTTGATGACGACGGAACGCTCACCATTGCCCGGATAAGCAACTCAGGATTTGAGGTATTAGACAAAACCCGCATCATCGAAGGGCAGGACGCTTGGGGACCTTTTGCATTAGCCGATGGCTACCTGCTGATGCGCGACTCGAAAAATCTGGTGTGCCTGGATGTCCGCAAAAATCCGGACAAATAGTTTAATTTTGAAAATTATTGCAGAATATCGAATTGGAAATTGCTAATTAATATTGATTTTTAAGTTAATATAATTCACTAAATAATAATGTCTTACAATTTGCTCACCTCATAAATGAGACGAGCAAAAAACATAATTATGAAAGACCTTACAAATTCGGATATTGACAGGCAAAACATTTTAAATAATCGCTATGCCTTAACCCAAATTCAGGATTACATTGGATTGCCGGGAATGTTGTTTGAAGGTGAATACCGATTTACCAAGGAAATGGTTGCCCATTTTTTTGAAGTTGATTTACGAACCGTAGAGCGCTATCTTGAACAATATTTTAAGGAACTTAAACACAATGGCTATATTTTAATTCGAGGTAAGGCACTGAAAGACATTAAATTACAATTTGCTCCCGACATAAATGTCGGGAGCAAAACTACTCAACTTGGTTTATTTAATTTTAGGTCACTGCTTAACCTTGCAATGTTACTAAAAGAAAGCGAAAAGGCCCGACACCTCCGCAGCAAAATTTTAGACATTGTAATTCATACCATAAATGAAAAAACCGGCGGTGGTACAAAATACATCAATCGCAGAGACGAAGATTATTTAATAAACGCCATCAGAGAATACAAATACCGGAAGGATTTCACCAATGCACTGAATCTTTATGTTGATCTTGGTAATTATAAATACTCTCTTTACACAGACAAAATTTATCAGGCCATCTTCCGTGAAAATGCAAAAGAATACAAACAGATTCTAAAACTAGCGAATAACGAAAATGCCCGCGATACAATGTACGCAGAAGTTTTGAAACTTATTGCTTCTTTTGAAACAGGAATTGCCTTTGAAATTGAAAAGAAGTCCAGGGAGTTAAACCGCAAATTATCCGCTCATGAAGTTGATCAGATAATGAAAGATTTTTCTGATCATCCGGCACATTTACCACATATTGAAGATGCCCGCATTAAAATGGCTTCAAGGGATAATTTGTTCCGTGATGCTTTTCATCACAAACTCAAAGAATACATCACTTCTGTTACTTCTGCCGATTTCGAAAAGTTTATTGGCAATCTTAGTGTAGATTTTGAAAAACAGTTGGCAGAAGCTCATGATGTTTTCAAACGATTAAAAGACAGTGAATAATGCTACCTATTGTTTACATAAAAGATATTGATAATGTAATTTTGCTTCACCTGAAAACAATTGAAGTCAGTGGCGGCGGCGCTTCAGGAATAATCAATATTAATTCGCTGATTGCTGCACTTGATCATATCCAGAATGATGATTACTATCCAACTTTTGAAGATAAATTAACACATCTGTTTTTCGTAGCTAATAAAAGTCATTGCTTTCAGGATGGAAACAAAAGAATTGCTATTACTCTCGGAAGTATTTTCCTGTTAAAGAACGGATACATTACAGCGGCGAAAGAATTCCTTTACAAAATGGAAATTATTAGTTATCATGTTGCTGCAAACAACATTGATAAAGCTCTTCTTTTTGAAATAATTACATCGATTTTAAATGATGAAGATTATTCAGAAGAATTAAAATTAAAAATCGCATATGCCATTTCATAGAAAGCCGAATCAAAAAAAAACATAAAAATGCGCCAAAAATACGCAATCACAATGCTTTCAAAAAAAACACTTCTAATTCTATCTTTTCGTGTTTTAGTGATTTCGTGGCTAAAAAATTAAAACCATGAAACAAAAACTCATCATCACTTTTTCAATTTTGCTCCTTTTTGTAGTAGTGGCATTTATGGCCATCGACTTATTTAAAAATAAGGAGTCGGAAAAAAATCCCTACGACTACAACATCGGTAAACTCAGGCAGGTGGACGAAAACCTCCTGTGCTACACCGAAATTTCGCTGATAAAACCAGGGTTTGACAGCCTTCACGGTCTGGCCATCGATAACAGCGACAGGGTTTATGTTTCCGGAAAAAACCAAATTGCCATTTACAAGCCCGACGGTAGCATGGAAAAAACTTTCCCCATTCAGGGAACTCCGCTTTGCCTTGCCATTGATGAAAATGGTGACGTTTACACCGGCATGACCGACCATGTTGAAGTATTTGACAATGACGGGAAACTCCTTAGTAACTGGGAAATACTGAATGAGCAGGTTTTTATTACGAGCATTGCGCTTGACGAAAGCTCTGTTTTTGTGGCGGATGCCGGGAACAAAATTGTTTATCATTACGAACGCGATGGCATATTTAGGAACGAAATCGGCGGAAAAGACCCAGAAAAAGGGATTCCGGGTTTTATCATTCCAAGCGCCTACTTCGACCTGGCCATTGGGCGCGAGGGACAATTGTGGATAGTAAATCCGGGTCGCCATGCGCTCGAAGCCTACACTCCCGGAGGTGATCTGATTTCATCCTGGTCGAAAACCTCGATGCAGGAGGACGGTTTCAGCGGATGTTGCAATCCAAGCCACATTGCACTGCTTGAAGATGGTAAATTTGTAACCAGCGAGAAAGGGATTGAAAGGGTGAAAATAATTGATCAGTCAGGAGAATTTGTATGTTTGGTGGCCTCACCCACGATGATTGAAGAAGGAACCACCGGGTTAGACCTGGCTGTTGATTCGCATCAGCGGATATTTGTACTTGATCCGAAAAGAGGGGTGGTGAGGATTTTTGAAAAGAAAAACTAAAATTTGGAATAAGAAAACCTAACAGGTCTTGAAATCCTGTTAGGTTTTAAAATAAAAAACCATGAAAACCAACCGCAGGACATTTATAAAATCGCTTTCGCGAAACCTGCTCCTGGCCGGCCTTGCAGGCATGAGCGGATATCTGGTTTTTAAAAATGAGAACTCCGAAAACGATACCTGCAACCTGAATTTTACCTGCAAAAACTGTAACAGGGTAAAAAGCTGCAATTTACCGCAAGCCGTTGATTTTAAAAAGAATAACTACCAAAAAGAAACCAAACAGCCATGAGCAATTCCGAAAACAACAAACCAAAAAGCCGGAGGGAATTCATCAGA
Organism: uncultured Bacteroidota bacterium; assembly: GCA_937950125.1. Lineage (GTDB taxonomy): Bacteria > Bacteroidota > Bacteroidia > Bacteroidales > 4484-276 > CALFEP01. The sequence goes on along the minus strand of CALFEP010000136.1, from coordinate 9,219 downwards.
GACGGCCTCCGTTATTCGCTGGTCATCGGGGTGGCCGGGCTTGGCGGAATTACAGCCTTCAAATCCAGTGCAGGCGAGCTGGTGTGGCAGTTAGACCCATCCAAATGTGTTCAGTGCGGACGGTGTGCCACCAACTGTGTGCTGACACCCTCGGCAGTTAAATGCTTTCATGTTTACAACATGTGCGGCTACTGCGACCTGTGCGGGGGATATTTCCGACCAGGAACCAAAAACCTGACTACCGCTGCCGAAAACCAGCTTTGCCCAACTGCTGCCATCGAACGCCGTTTTATTGAAGAACCATTTTTTGAATACCATATCATTGAAGAATTGTGCATTGGCTGCGGGAAATGTGTAAAAGGTTGCGGGGCTTTTGGGAATGGCTCATTACAACTTCAGGTCAATCACGATTTGTGCGTGAACTGCAATGAATGTGCTATTGCGCGAAACTGCCCGGCTGATGCATTCAGCCGTGTTCCGGCCAACAATCCCTATTTATTCAAAGGTTTTGATAAAAAACGTCTTGATGTTTAATAATGCCGTATGCTGATGAGGAAATCATTTTTCAAAATAATTATTGTCATATTCCTGGTCTTTCAGGCTGCGGCTCCTTTTGCCCAACAGCGGTTTCCCAAACCGGAGTTTGAAAATGGCCACACCCAGCCACCAACGCTGACACCCGAACCGAGGCATCTTTTTCTGGAATATCTGGACGTTTTCGTGCTGGTTTCGGCACTGCTGGTCACATCGTGGTTTGTGCTGAAAAAGCGTTCCCGTAAAGGCATTTTCTGGACATCCCTCTTCTCGCTTACCTATTTTGGGTTTTACCGTGAGGGATGCATTTGTTCGGTAGGCTCCATTCAAAACATCACCTTAGCGCTTTTTGAACCGGCTTACAAAATCCCGCTCACAGCCATTGCCTTTTTCGTGATTCCGCTCATTTTTGCCCTTTTTACAGGCCGGACTTTCTGCGCCGGTGTGTGCCCGCTGGGCGCCATTCAGGATCTGGTGATTTTTAAACCGATGCCTTTAAAACCCTGGGTTAACAAAATGTTAGGGCTGGTTCCTTACCTGTACCTGGGATTGGGAATTTTGTATGCTGCCACAGCCACCGATTTTATTATTTGCAGGTACGACCCTTTTGTCGGGTTTTTCAGGCTGGATGCGCCTTTCATGATGTTTTCTATTGGGATGATTTTGCTGATTGCGGGTGTTTTCATAGCCCGTCCCTATTGCAGATTTTTTTGTCCATACGGCGTTTTGCTGAACTGGATGAGCCGGTTTGCGAAAAATCATCTTTCCATAACTCCTTCAACCTGCATCCAGTGCCGGCTTTGCGAAGATTCATGCCCTTTTGATGCCATTGAAAAACCGGTTGCCGTAAAAATCCAGGAAAACCGCGATAGCGCAGTAAAACGAATGATGTTGATATTCTTACTCATCCCGTTGCTCGTTGTTGCCGGTGGATGGGCAGGTTACAGCTTTCACGAAAACCTGGCCATGGTAAATCCTACAATCAGGCTGGCCAATCACATCCTGGAAAATAAACAGGATATTTCAGAGGAAACCGAAGTTGAGATAACCGCTTTCAAATCATCCGGAAAAACCACGGATACCCTTTTTGACGAGGCTGCTGCAATCACCCGGAAATTCAGGATTGGGGGCATATTGCTGGGCGCATTTATGGGGCTGGTCATCGGACTTACCTTGCTTGGACTTTCAAGATTTTACCATCGCACCGACTATGTTCCCAACAAAGGAACCTGCCTGAGCTGTGCCCGCTGTGTGGATTATTGCCCGGTTGACCGGGAGGTTGTTCCTTCAAACGATAAATTATGAACGAAGTAAAAAACTCAAATAACCATCAACAATTGTGGAAGGGGATTGCCTGGATTGCCGGGGGTTTCTCGCTGCTTATCAGCATATTGCTTATCGCCAATTACATCCAGATGAACCGTTACGACCCCGTAAGTTCGCAAACCATCGAAAAACTGGTGGAACGGTTGAACCAAAATCCGGGAGATGAACAACTCCGTGAAGAAATCAGGACATTAGACCTTTTGGCCAGAAAAGCATTTTTTACCACCCAGTGGCAGATCAGAATGGGCGGATACCTGCTTCTCATCGGCACAATTCTGCTGATCATTGCCTTGCAAATGCTGACCTCCGGTGTAAAAAATTTCCCTGTGTTAAGTCAGCAATCCGACCAGAATCTCCTCAACACACAACGACTGGCAAGACGTTGGGTTGCTGTTTTCAGCACAATCCTGGTGCTTTCCGCGCTAACCTTTGCTTTTTTATCACATCGTCAGCTCGAAAATAAGTTTAAAATCAGGGAAATAGCCACCGTGAACGAAACAACGGAAAATAATGCTGCTGAAAAAGAAATTTCAGGTGATGTGCAAAATTCAGTTGAAAATGAAAAACCTGATGATAACGAAGCTAAGATCGTTTCAGAAAATGGTGATAAGCTAACTGGAAAGCAGGCTGGAATTGTGGAAGAAAAAACCGGAAAGATTCCTGAAAACCAAACCAATTCAAAGGAAAAAGAATCGCCCTTGCCTCCGGTTGTTGATAAGGGAGATGTTTTTACTGCCTTCCGTGGGCCTGGCAGCAATGGGATTACGGTTCAAAAAAATGTCCCGGTTGACTGGGATGGAAAAACCGGGAAAAACATCAGGTGGAAAACCAAAATTCCGCTTCCAGGCTTCAATTCGCCCATTATCTGGGGCAACAAGGTCTTCCTTTCTGGTGGCAACAACACAAAACGTGAGGTATATTGTTTCGATGCCAATTCGGGTGAAATCGTCTGGACCGGAAAAGTGGAAAATGTTCCGGGATCACCGGCTACAGCGCCCTCTGTGCCTGACTATACGGGCTATGCAGCGCCAACGATGACAACAGATGGTGAAAATGTTTTTGCCATTTTTGCCAATGGCGATATAGCTGCCTTTTCGATGGAAGGGAAACCCGTTTGGTCTAAAAATTTGGGTGTCCCCGATAATCATTACGGGTATGCTTCATCGCTGCAAATGTTTGAAAATACAGTCATTGTGCAGTACGACCAGCGAAAATCGGCGAAAGTTTTGGCACTTTCGGCCAGGACGGGTGAAACGGTTTGGGAAACAAGCCGTGATGTGAAGATTTCGTGGGCCTCACCTGTTATTGTTGATGTTGGCGACCATCATGAACTGATCCTGGCAGCCGATCCGTTTGTCATTTCTTACAATCCTGCCAATGGCAAGGAAATCTGGAGGTTAAAATGCCTTTCGGGCGAGGTAGGACCTTCGGTGGCTTACGCCGATGGGATGGTTTTTGCCCTGAACGAATATGCCAGCCTGGTGGCCATTAAAATTGAAGATAAGCCTGAAAAAGTTTGGGATGATACTGAATATCTTTCAGATGTCCCCAGCCCCGTAGCTACCGCTGATTATTTGTTTGTTGCAACGAGTTATGGAATGGTAGCGTGTTACGATACCAAAACAGGAACAAAATACTGGGAGCAAGAGTTTGATAATTCCATTTATTCATCGCCGCTGATTTCGGAAGAAAAGGTATATCTGGTTGACAAAACAGGAATTACACACATTTTTAAGGCTGATAAAGAGTTTGCGTTGATATCACAACCGGCTTTAGGTGAAAAAACCACGTGTACTCCGGCTTTTGCCAATGGTAGAATTTACCTGAGAGGTGAAAATAATTTGTATTGTGTGGAGTAATCTGTTTTTGATAAAAAACATCCTGTGGGTTGTGCTAAAACGAATTTTTTTTCAACATCCAAATATTGAAAACAAACAAACAATTATTTTTTGTATCATTGTAGTCAGGTTAAACCTGACTATTAGACTATGAAACATAAAAACATTTCAAAACAATCAAACGAATTACTTTCTTTTTTTAATGAAAAGAATAAAAAATGCTTTATGCTCAATGAGGCAATTGAAGCATTCACGACATCAAAAGAGAGTGCTGTTAGAGAATTGGTGAGCGACATGACAAAAAGGGGACTTTTGATGCGATTGAAAGAAAGCGTTTACTACATTATTCCATATGAACAGGATGCAAAAATGTTTATGCCTGATTGGCACCTTATTGCTGAGTTTCTGATAAATGGTTCCGATTTTTATATTGGATACTATTCAGCTCTGCAATTACACAATCTAATTACACAACCATCACTAAAAGAACAGATTGTTGTCACAAAACAAATTCGTCCTACCTCAATCATGATAAAAAATGTTCCATTTCAGTTTATCTATCACAACAAAAATCACTTTTTTGGAATACAGAAAATTTGGGTTGATAATTACCATCAGGTCAATTGTTCCGACCTTGAAAAAACCATTATTGATTGTTTGTTCAAACCAGATTATGCCGGAGGTATTGTCGAAATTGCAAAAGCCATCCATTTATCCCAACAAAAAATAGATTTTCAAAAATTGCTTGATTATTCGGTTAATTTTCAATCACAAGCAGTAATAAAAAGGCTGGGGTACTTATTAGAAATACTTGGAATTGAAACAAATGTAATTTATGAACTCCAAAAGTTAAAAACGGATTCATTTGTTCCACTCGATACTGAATTGCCAAAAACTGGTAAGATGACCAGCAAATGGAGCATTATACAAAATCTTGATTTAGATACTATTAAATCGGCCATTTTCACATGATTATACCAAAAGAAATTCAGAAGAAAGCTAATGTTGAGCGTGTAAGGGATCAGCAAATCGAAAAAGACTATATTCTTTCATGGATTTTAGCAGGAATTTCTCAACATGTTTTTCTCTCTAAAACTCTTATTTTTAAAGGGGGAACAGTGTTAAAAAAGTTCTACTTTGAAGATTATCGTTTTTCAGAAGATCTGGATTTTACTTTAACTGACTTTGAAATATCAAAAATTGAAATAATCAGGTGTTTTGATCAAACATTCGATTTCATTAAAGAAAAAGCCAATATTCCTCTTGAAATCGCCGGAGATAGCGAACATGATGATGGTGGGTTTAACTTCTACATCAGATATGTTGGTCCATTAGGTGGCCAACAAAGCAGTAAAAAGGTGAAAGTAGATATTTCGAGATCAGAAATTTTACAATTTAACCCAATAATAAAATCATGTTTCCTGCAATATTCAGATTTGTTTGAATTTCAAATTTTATGTTATTCTCTTGAAGAAATCCTTGTCGAAAAAATGCGTTCAGTTATGCAACGAATGCAGGCGAGGGACTTTTATGATATTTGGTATTTACTTAATTTTCTTAATGTTGATGTAAATTTTTTTAGAAATGAGTTTAGTAACAAATGCCAAATTAAAGGCCTAAATCCGGCTGATTTTGCAAAAAAAATTATCGAACGATTACCACAATACAAATTACGGTGGAGTGCATCTTTGAAAGATCAAATAAAAGATTTGCCTGACTTTGAACAAATTGAAAGAGAAACTTTGAGAGTTTTAAAGAAATTGAACTTTGATAATTTAAAATGACCCCCGAAATCACAAATATCGTCGATAAAATAGTTTCCCGCCATGGCCGGACTGCCAATGCCGTGCTACCTCTTTTGCAGGAAATCCAAAAGGCTTTCAATTACCTGCCCGAAGATGCTTTGAAACGGGTTTGCGAAACCACCGAAATTACTCCTTCGCAAATCACCGGCGTTTCAACTTTTTATTCGCAGTTCAGGCACCGTCCGGTGGGCAGGCATATCATCAGGGTGTGCGTGGGAACTGCCTGCCATGTAAAAGGCGCCATGCTGGTTTGGGATGCTTTCAGGAGGCATCTGAATCTTGGCGAAAACGAAGATACTGATGAATCGGGCGAATTTACCATCGAAAAAGTTGCCTGTTTAGGCTGCTGCACCCTGGCTCCGGTTGTGCAGATTGATGATGTGACATACGGTCATGTAAATTCCGCCAAAGTTCCTGAAATCCTGGGTGATTTTCTAAAAGGCGGAATTCATGCTGCAAGAATAAAAACCACCGGAATCGCCAACATTGGAAAGCTTCAGGGCGAAATCAGGATCGGGCTGGGTTCGTGTTGCATTGCCAGCGGAAGCGCCCAGGTAAAGGAAGAGCTTGAAAAATCAATCCAAACAGGAGGAATCAATGTTTCGGTGAAACACGTGGGTTGCGTGGGAATCTGCAACCAGGTGCCCATGATGGAAATTCACAAACCCGGTGAAACACCTTCGTTTTACACCAAAATACAGCCTGATCAGGTTCGGGACATTATCAGAAAACATTTCAAACCATCGTCACCGATCTCCTGGTTGAAAAACAATGTGTTGGGGCTATTTGAAAATATTGTGTTAAATGACGCCCCAATAAATGTACAGCGTTATGCTGCCGACCAGCGCGATACGCCGGTTACAGGCTTTCTCAACGGGCAGGTAAATATGGCCACCGAACACCGCGGTCTGCTAAAGCCTTCAGATTTGAAGGAATACATGAGCCTCGGCGGATTTTCAGCCTTGAAATCCTGCCTCGCGGAAAACAATCCCGGAAAGGTGATTGAAACCATCCTTCAATCGGGACTAAGAGGCCGTGGTGGAGCGGGTTTCCCCACAGGATTGAAATGGAGTCTCGTGAAAAAAGCAACAGGGGAACATAAATATGTGATCTGCAATGGCGATGAAGGCGACCCCGGGGCTTTCATGGACAGGATGTTGCTTGAATCGTACCCCTTCCGCATTATCGAAGGGGTGATTGTGGCCGGATTTGCCGTAGGCGCCAGTGAAGGATTTTTCTATATCCGTGCTGAATATCCGCTGGCGGTAAGCCGGATCAGGGAAGCCATCAGGATTTGTGAGGAAAACAACATCCTGGGCGAAAACATTTTTGGAAGTGGTTTTTCATTCAAAGTCAGCATTTTCGAGGGCGCCGGAGCTTTTGTGTGTGGCGAGGAAACAGCACTGATTGCCAGCATCGAAGGCAAACGAGGAATGCCTGTGTTGCGCCCTCCCTACCCCAGCGACAAAGGTTTGTGGGGTTGCCCAACGCTGATCAACAATACCGAAACCTTCTCGTTGATTCCCTGGATTCTGAAAAACGGTTCAGAAGCGTTCAGCAGTAACGGTTCAAACAAAAGCAAAGGTACCAAAGTGTTTGCCCTTGCCGGGAAAATCAATCGTGGCGGGCTAATCGAAGTACCGATGGGAATTTCTCTCCGGACAATCATCGAAGAAATTGGCGCCGGAATTCCCAATGGGAAAAAATTCAAGGCGGTTCAGATTGGCGGACCATCCGGAGGCTGCATCCCGGCTTCAATGATCGATACGCCCATCGATTACGAGTCACTCACGGAAGCTGGCGCCATGATGGGTTCGGGCGGCCTGGTTGTTTTGGATGAGACCGACTGCATGGTGGATATTGCCAGGTATTTCCTCTCGTTTACACAGGATCAGTCGTGCGGAAAATGCACCTTTTGCCGGATCGGCACCCGCAAAATGCTGGATATTTTAGACCGCCTTTGTTCAGGCAGGGGGAAACTTCAGGATTTGCACCAGTTAGAAAAACTCGCTCTTCAAACCAAAAAAGGAAGCATTTGCGGCCTCGGGAAAACCGCCCCAAATCCCGTTCTATCGACGTTACGGTACTTCAGGCACGAATACGAGGAACACATCAACGGCCGTTGCCCGACCGGGAAATGCAAGGATATGGTTACCTACAGCATCACCACCGCCTGCAATGGATGCACAAAGTGCGCCCAGCAATGCCCGGTTGAAGCCATCGAAATACGCCCTCATCAATTACACGAAATTGATACTCAGAAATGCATCAAGTGCGACATCTGTAAACAGGTATGCCCGGTGGGGGCGGTGATTACGAAGTAAATACAATTTCCCAATAAAATGTTCCTATCTTTGACAATCGCGATTTTGTTTATTTATGTCGAAAATTAAAAATATTCTATCACAGCCAGAGGGTCGGAAACTGGAATTCAAGGAAACGATTCCTTCAAAATCCGATCTGGCCAAAACCATCATCAGTTTTGCCAATGATGCCGGTGGTGAAATTTACTTCGGAATCAGCAATAATCCGAGGGAAATAGTTGGTATTGATGAGAATAACCTACTCAGTTTTGAAGAAAAGATCAGCAACATTATTCACGACAATTGCATGCCGCTTATCCTGCCCGAAATTTCATTCCTGAATATTGATGGAAAACATGTGATCCGAACCCAAATTTACAAAGGAAGTAATCCTCCTTATCACCTGAAATCAAAAAAGGTTGAAGAAAGTACATATATCCGGGTAGGCTCATCAAACAGGCTGGCAACCCCTGAAATTATTGAAGGCCTTGAACGACAAAAAAGAAACATTTCGTTCGACAGTGAATTATCGTACCATATAACTATTGAAGACATTAATATTCTGCATTTTAAACAATTTTTCCTTGAAAAAACAAGCGAAGAATTAACCTTGTCTTTTCTGCAAAAACTTGAATTATTTCGTGATGACCAGGGCAGGAAAATTCCGACTTATGCGCTGATTTTACTTTCAGATGATGGATTACGTAAACAACTTTTCCCTTATGCCAAAATTGAGTGTGCACGTTTTAAAGGGATTCTTCCAGGGAATTTTATTGATCAGAAAACCATCGACGAAAACATAATTATTCAGCCCGAACAAGCTTATCAATTCGTTTTGAGACACATTTCACAAAGTTCGGTTGATTATCAGGGCGTTTATCGCACCGACAGATGGGAATACCCTGTTATTGCTATTCGCGAAGTAATCCGTAATGCAGTGATTCACAGGGACTATTCATTAAATGGTAAAGATATTAAAGTCGCCATTTTCGATGATAAAATTGAAATTACCAGCCCTGGAAAACTTCTTCCAACCATTGATTTTAATGAAATGGAAGCAGGTCAGTCTGATATCAGAAATAAAATACTTGCACCAACTTTCAAACGCCTCGGGATCATTGAACAATGGGGCAATGGTTTGAAACTGATTTCAAATGAGTTGAAGAAATATCCTGAAATTGGTATGAAATGGGATGAGCCGGGTGTTGCATTCAGAGTTACATTTTTTAAGAAAAATTTTATTGTACAGCCAGAGTCTAATCTATATCAACAGCCAGAGTCACAGCTAGAGCCACAGCCAGAGCCACAGCCAGAGCCAGAGTCACAGCCAGAGTCACAGCCAGAGTCACAGCCAGAGTCACAGCCAGAGCCACAGCCAGAGCCAGAGTCACAGCCAGAGTCACAGCCAGAGTC
>CALFEP010000135.1 GCA_937950125.1 uncultured Bacteroidota bacterium | reverse complement strand
CCACATACCTAATGTGATGAACAGAAAACACCCCAATAACCACAACGGAACATGATCGTTGTCTTTCCACAATGCCCGGCGGTTGCTCCAGTAGTCGTTTGGTTTGATGGTTCCCCAGTCTTGGTCGGCTTTTACTTCAGCCGGGTTGTAGTCCATATCGTCAATAGCGGCTGTTATGGTAACACTGCCATCGGCGTCGCCTATTATATTTCCAGGAAATTTTATGGTCACTTTTCCAACCTCGTTGGTAACAGGCAAAGGGTTGGCAGTAATGGGCAGGGTTCCAAAATATCTTTTTACACCCACATTAACAGCAATACCCGTTGCAGGGACTTTTTCACCGTTTTCGAGAACCTGTTGAACAAGGGCGGTTACTTCATTTCCATCAGCTTTTTCGTTGAAAGTAAGGCTGATATTGGCATTTTTTAACGCAATAGCATCTTTTTTAATGCTGAGACTTCTGACATAATTTATTACGTTCCACAGCTGTTCTTCGGGAAGTGCCTTAAAGGCGGGCATTTGTCCGCGTCCGGTTAATAATTTCCAATGTATGGCGCCATCGGTCTGGGCTATAAATTCAGGTGTAGTAAGGTTGGCCGATTTGATTAGTCCGTCGCCGCGTCCTTTTTCGCCGTGACACGATTTGCATTGCATGTCGAACAATATTTTTCCGGACGAAAGGGATTCTTTGTTGGGTTCAACCGGATTTTTTACATCATTGGCTTCATCCGGAACAGGCCAGGGTGCGAAGTCCTGTGATATAGCAGGTTTTCCTGAAACGGAAATCAGAAATGCCAACATGATGGTTTTTAGTATTTTGTATGTTGATGCTTTCATTGTTGTTTTATTTTTCGGCTTTAAAAATTTTGTGAAATCCTTTTTCATGTGCAACTTCCCATATCGGAACAACCGGAAATATCCGCACCAGCAATGTGATGATCAATATGGCAGTTGCCAGTGTGGCCAGTGTTACCACAATTTCGGTATAAGTTGGGATGTAGTGGGTAAAATGTTCGGGAACATTCTGAATGGGAAATTGTGGGTTGAACTGAACCGGAATTACAATCAGAAATCGCTTTATCCAGGCGCCAATCAGTACAAAAATGGCGATGATCATGCTGGGCAGAGGTTTACGCATTGGGCGAAACAACAAAAGAATAATGGGCAAAACCAGACCCAAAATCTGTGTGAGCCAGAACAAAGGCGCCTCATGTCCAAGGAAAAGCTCCTGAAGGTGTTTGCCATCTAATCGTTGCCAGGTGTAGCCTGCTACAAGGTATTCATTTATATTGAAATAGGCATACAGCAGCATGGTAAGTATCAGTAGCAGGTTCATTTTATTAAAGTGCTTATCGGTAAGGTAAGCCTGCAGGTTTTGCCTTTTTCTGAAAACATACATGGCGATAACAACCGCTGAAGCGCCTGCAACAAAAGCACCCGACACGAAATAGGGTCCGAAAATGGTGCTGTGCCAGCCGGCTCTTGGTGTAACAGCAAAAAGCCATGAAGTAACGGTGTGAATTGAGAACGCTACCGGCAAAATGAGGATAATCATTACAAGTATGGCTCTTTTTAAAAGTTTCCATTGCGATTGAGTTCCTTGCCAGCCGATTGAAAGCAATTCGTAAATCTTTTTCTGCCATTTTGGGGCATTGGTCATCCGGTCACGCAGGATGGCGATATCCGGAATCAGCGGCAGGTACAACAATATAAGGCTGATGACCAGATACGTGTTTACAATAAAGAAATCCCAGATGATGGGTGACTGCAAACGACCGTGGAGAGGTATATTCAACACCCGGTCGGGGCGCCCCATGTCGATAACAATGCTGGCAGCAGCCATGGTGATGGCACCCACAGCAATGAGTTCCGAAATTCTGGTGATGGGTGTTGACCAGTTTTGGTTCAGAAGTTTCAATATGGATGAAATTAATGAACCAATCAGGCTGACGGCAACCCAAAAAACAAAGTTGGAGATGTAAAGACCCCACGCTGAATAATCGCGCATGGCCGTAACGCCCAACCCTTTAATCAACTGATGGCCGTAAGCGAAAGCTCCCAGAAGGATAAGAATGATTAAAAACCGTATCCAAACCTGGTTTCCAAAGGTGTTTTTATGCAAAGGCCTGATCAGGTCTTCTCTGATTTTTTCGTAGCTGGTGCTGTCAGATAAATCAGAATGTAATGGTGCTGATGACATATTTCTTTTGGTTATTTGTTGTTAATGCATTTGAAAGCAGAGCGTATAGGGTAGAGTGCATAGTGCCTATTGTCAAAGCCAGAAAGGATGCAAGCCCCAAATCCGGATTTTTTACTCGCGGATGAGATGTCTTTGAGGGGATGGCGGCCTTGTGGTTGGTGACAGCGCATGAGGCAGCGGGCTGAGGACATGGTGTATTAATGGGTTGATGATTCATGGTGTGTGGAAGGTTGTTCTTCTTTGAGGAATTTGTCAACCGGCTCGTAATCAAAGGTGCGGTTTTTGGGTGGCAGGTAATAAACCTGTGGTTTTGTTCCCAGGTCCTCAAAATAAGTGTAACCGGCATTTTCTTTAATCAGTTCGCTGAATTTCCTGGTTTCTTTAGATGTACCGTTGGTCACGGCATCTTCCAGCTTGTCGCCAAACCAATAAACCCCGTTCGGACAGGCTGAAACGCAGTAGGGGAGTTGTCCCTTGCGAAGTCTGTCGGCACTAAACAGGCACTTGGTAATGGTTCCCCGTTTTTGTGGGACATTCAGTTCAACATCGTAAACCCTGTTTTTTTGCTCTTCGGTGTAATCGGGTTCAAACCATTGAAACATTCTTGCCGAATATGGGCATGCAGCAACACAAAACCGACATCCGATGCATCGCTCATTGTCGATCAGCACAATGCCATCCTGCCGTTTGAAAGTTGCATTGACCGGGCACACTTTTGTGCAGGGAGGATTGTCGCAATGATAGCAGGGTTTTGGCATGTAATAGGGCGCAGTGCTGGGTGTATCCTGCATTTGCAACACATTGATGTGGTGCTGATAGGGTCGCAGCTCATGGGCGCCCTGGCAGGCAGCCATACATTTACGGGCGTTTTTGCACTTCGACAAATCGATAACCATAACCCAGTGATGTCCGGCAAGGCCTTCACGTCCGCGTTCCTGTAATTCACCCAGTTTTTCTTTTCTTACTTTTTTAATCTGACTGGGATCAACTTCTACCAATTCGCCTGAAGCTGTGAGCAATGCTACTTTTTCACCCGATTCGGCAGGTTGATCACCACACGAAGACACCAGGCCCGATACAGCCATGGCGCCTGCACTCAATATTGCCGTGTTTTTCAGAAAATCCCTACGCGATTCGGTTCTGTCTTTTCCTTTATTTTTCATTGATAGATTGTTAATATTTTATGTTGCTTTTTTTTCTGAAATTTGGGAATAAAAGTAACAAAAAAAATACAATTGAGTATTTCACTACCTGATTGAATGAAATTTAAAAAATGTCTAAATTAAACAGTAAAACAGATTGGGAAAATTAGAAGATAGAAAAGGAAAATGGTTTAAACCCCATACACATGATGGAATAAAAAATTTCTACACCCAGGACATTCGGTTGCATAGGATGCAAAAT
>CALFEP010000134.1 GCA_937950125.1 uncultured Bacteroidota bacterium | reverse complement strand
CTCAACGTGGATTACCCATTCAACCTCACCGGAATACTTTATTTCCCCAAAGTAAAACGCAATCTTGAGGTTCAGCGCGACAAAATCCAGCTTTATTCCAATCAGGTTTTTGTAACCGACTCGGTTGAAGGCATCGTGCCCGATTTCCTCACCCTGCTTCACGGCGTGCTCGATTCGCCAGATATTCCGTTGAATGTTTCGCGCAGCTATTTGCAAAGCGACCGCCGTGTGAAGCAGATTTCGAACCACATTACCAAAAAAGTAGCCGATAAACTGGAGGAAATTTTCAAGGAAAACCGTGCTGAATTCGAGAAAAAGTGGGACGACATCAAAATCTTCATTGAATACGGAATCATTTCGGATGAGAAATTTTATGAGCGTGCACAAAAATTCTGTCTGCTTAAAAACACTGAAGATAAGTATTTTACACTTGACGAATACAAGGAAAAAGTAAAGGATATTCAGCAGGATAAGGATAAAAAAACTGTTTATCTTTATTCATCGGACAAGCAGGATCAACACAGCTACATCGAAAACGCAAAGGAACGCGGGTATGATGTGCTGGTGATGGACGGTGTGCTTGACAGCCACTTCATCAACACCATGGAACAAAAACTGGAAAAAGTTTCTTTTGCCCGGGTTGACTCCGACACCATCGAAAATCTTATTAAAAAAGACGATAGTAAAACACCATCGAAACTCGATGATAAACAGAAAGAAACATTGAAACCTGTTTTTGAAAAAGCGGTGGATAAAGCAAAGTTCACGATCGTTTTCGATGCTTTGAGCGAAAATGACCTTCCTGTGCTGATTACTCAACCCGAATTTTTGAGAAGGATGAAGGATATGTCGGCAATTGGCGGTGGCTACATGGGAATGAGCAATTTCCCTGAAAGTTACAACCTTGTCGTTAACGTCAACCATAACCTTGTGTACAAAATGGTTGAAAACAACGATGACGAACAGCGTGAGAAAATAGCAAAGCAACTTACTGATCTTGCGCTGCTTTCGCAGAATCTGCTGAAAGGTGAAGATTTGACAAAGTTTATCAAACGCAGTGTCGAAATTTTATAATCAGGCATTTAAATAAAACAACAATAAAGGCGTTGTTTGAGGAAACAAGCAACGCCTTTTTCACAAAAATTAAATAACATGAAAAACAAGGGACTTTGGATTACACTGGCAATCGTCGTATTGTTGGTGATTGTATTGTACAGCTCGTTTAAAACCACCTACAACCAAATGGTTACATTAAGCGAAGATGTGGATGTTAGCTGGTCGCAGGTTGTAACCGATTATCAGCGCCGCATGGACCTTATTCCCAACCTGGTAAGCACTGTTCAGGGTTACGCTGATTTTGAAAAGCAAACGCTCACCGATGTCATTCAGGCACGCGCAAACGCTACAAGTGTTAAGCTGGATGTTGACAACCTGGATGCCGGCTCGTTGCAAAAAATTGAGCAGGCACAGGGAGCGTTGTCATCGGCACTGAGCCGGTTGCTGGTGACTGTTGAAAAATATCCCGACCTGAAAGCAAACCAGAACTTCCGGGATTTGCAGGCACAACTCGAAGGCACTGAAAACCGCATTGCCAATGCCCGCCGCAAATTCAACGAATCCACACGCAGCTACAATGTTTACATCAAACAGTTTCCAAAAAATATTTATGCCGGAATTTTCAATTTTGATGAAAAGCCTTATTTTGAAGCTGCTGCAGGCGCCGAAAAAGCTCCCGAGGTTAAATTCAATTAGCTTTTACATGCACCCGCTGCCTGAAATTCTGTAAATTCCGTTCCCGGATTTAAACTAAGAAAAAAAGTCATCATGTTGAATAAAACGATAAATAAACCCACAAACCTTACACAGCAGGACCTGGCTGACATAAAGCAGGCTATTTTAAATGCCGAGTTAGACACCTCGGGTGAATTAAGGGTACACATCGAGAATGTGTGCCCGGGTGATGTAATGGACAGAGCTGCTTACGTATTTGAAAAGCTGGGTATTCACAAAACACAAAAACGCAATGGCGTGTTGTTTTATCTGGCAGTTAAAAACCGGAAATTTGCTGTTATCGGTGATGCAGGCATTAATGCAGTAGTTCCGGAATCGTTCTGGAATGAGTTAAAAATGGAAATGCTCAATTATTTCAGGGAAAACGAATTTGTCGATGGTTTAATCCACGGCATTACGCGAACAGCCGATTACCTGCGAAGGTTTTTCCCTTATAAAAATGGTGATGTCAATGAATTGCCCGATGAAATTTCGTTTGGTGGTGACATGAACACAAATTAACATGAAAAAAATCAAAATTTTAAGCCTGCTCGTCACTTTTCTGATGGGTTTCTGGCTCAGCCGCGCAGCTGATCCCGGAATACCTGAAAGGCCATCACCTCCCAGGCTTGTCAATGATTTTACCGGCACACTCAACAAAAGCGAAATAAACCAACTTGAAAGAAAGCTGGTTGCTTTTAACGACAGCACCTCTACACAGATAGTAGTGGTTTTTGTCAATTCGCTCGAAGGCTATGACAAGGCTCAGTTTGCCGACCTGTTAGGCGAAAAATGGGGGGTTGGTCAGAAAGGGAAAAACAACGGTATTGTCATTTTGGTAAAACCCAAAACGCCATCGTCGGGCGGCGAAACCTTTATTGCTACAGGTTATGGCCTGGAAGGTGCAGTACCCGATGCCGTTGCCAATCAGATTACCGATGATGTGATGATTCCCTATTTCAAGCAAAACCTTTATTATGACGGTGTGCGGGAAGCCTCCAATATACTGATGAAACTGACTTCGGGAGAATTTACGGCTGAAGATTACCTGAACCAAAGCTCATCTGCCGGAAGCCCTCTGGCCATACTCATACCTTTTATTATAGTAGTTATCGTTATGGCCAAATTGCTAAGCGGAAGAAGAGGAATGCGGCATCTGAACGGACACAGGAGCAGCAGTTTGCCTTTCTGGGCAGCATTATTTCTTGCAAACCAGCTTGGGAGAAACCAATCCGGGCGATGGAACGATTTTACATCGGGAGGCGGAAGTTTTGGCGGCTGGAGCAGCGGCGGAGGTGGCGGAGGCTTTGGCGGTTTCGGCGGCGGAAGTTTTGGCGGTGG
>CALFEP010000133.1 GCA_937950125.1 uncultured Bacteroidota bacterium | reverse complement strand
AGGCATTGAACAGAACCCGCTGCATAAAACCGGTAGTCCAGTGCAACTGCATTTCGACGATAAACTGCCTGCCCCGGTTATCCCTGCAGCGAACATCAACAATCGAATATTTCGACAACGGATTTTCGGGCGCCAGTTCGGCCGGTAAGTATTCAAGACTTTCGATAAAGGTACCTTCGTGCAGCGGAAGAATGGCATTAAGAAAGCTTTTGAGCAGGTGCGGGTGCTGCCCAAATACTTTCTTAAATGTCAAGTCATTTTTTGGGTCTAAATAATTCATAACAAATTAATTTCCTGCAAAAGTAGGAAATTTTTTGCATGGAATTTTCTGGTTTTTCCGCAAAGTGTTTTTACTACGGGCTACTAAAGGCGATTAAAAAATGCCGGCAAACAGTACCGTCACTACCAAAATATTTACTGGCGCACCCACCAACTGGACTTTTACCAACGAAACCTACAACCAGTTGGTTTACACCGACAGCCACACCCAAACCGGCATCACCCAAAAAACGGTTATCGCCGGAAACTGGACGTTAGGCCCCATCTTCCAACAGATTATCAGAATTGACGTAAGCAACGCCGCCAAAACTGTAAGCCGCTATTTTATGATGGATGGCGCCACAGGGCTAACTTCTCCCGACGATGATAAAACTGTAATCGTTTCGCCCAACCCATCCAACAATAGGGTAAACATTTCCGGAATCATTCCCGGAACCAAGCTCACTGTCACCGATTTGCACGGGAAGGTTTTGATGGAAAAAATTGCTGATGCTGAAACTGCACAATTCGATCTTACCGGCCATCAGTCAGGTATTTATTTCATAAAAATCTCACAAAACGGAACCGACATTTTCAGGAAAATTGTGCTGAAATAATTGGAGGATTACAGGTTAGGTTTAAACCCCGGGGAAGAAACGCTCCGGGGTTTTTTAATGGGATGCCAGCCCTGAAGGGGATGGCAGCACTAAATTCAATCCTGCCGGAATTGTTATTCCAATTCATCAATGTGATTTACGGCGTACTCATTATACTCTTCCGCTATTGCTTAACAAATTTAGCAGTAACAGTTTTTCCCATCTCATCCCTGATATTAACAAAATAAACACCCGGAGAATTCCCCGAAAGATCAACAGGAATATGCTCTTCTGTAGAAAAAACGGATTTGTTAAACACAATGATTCCGTTGACATTTGCTATTTTGACGTTAATAACATTCTGATTTTTATTTATTTCAGGCAGTTGAATCGTGAAAATCCCATTGTTGGGATTGGGTGAAACCATCGGTTGATTTTCGTTCATATTTATTGAAATCCAGGTCATTCCGCCATTGGTTGTTTTGTAAATACTCTGGCCGGCGTAAGCAAAACCCAGATTTTCGTCAATAAAGTCAATATGATCATAAGAAGCATTGGGGCAAGCCTGCTGAATCCAGCTAATACCCTTGTCTTCTGTTTTGAGAATTTTGCCGGCAATTCCGGCGGCATAACCGGTTGAATCATCCACAAAATCAATCGCATTCAGGCGGGTATTTAATCCTGTATTTAGCGGGTACCAGGTTTCGCCAAGGTCATCAGTTCTCAACAAAGCAGCACTGCTGCTTGTTCCTCCGGTTACAAAAACAGTGGTATCGGGCGTAAAACCAATCGATGTAAAGCTTACCGTTAAGTCTTCATGAACTATATGAAAACCTGTTGTCGGGGTGTATTTCAGAATTAAAATTGAGGCTGAGGTTCGTTTTGCCGTAAAAAAACCAACCGTATCGATGGGAAAGCACAACTTTACGGGTTGGTATGCCGTAAATGTCTGAAATTTTACAAGTTCACCATTCAGGTAATGAGCAAAATCGCCGCCATACAAAACCAGTTTGTAATCGTTAACCGAATTTGCGTAAAAATCACGATACCAGTGTGGCCCCCAAAACAGCAAGGTTTGAAAGTTTGATCCGTTTGTGCTGCATTGAATCACAAGACAACCCTGCTCGTTGTGCAAAAAATAAATGCAGGGTGAAAAATATTTCACAGCATAGGCGCCGTAACCCATTCCACTATTGCCTGCCACACCTTGCCACGAAACACAGCCGTTTGTTGTCCTCCTTAGGTTTGAACTTGTTGAGGAGGGTGAACAATACTCTGAATAACAATAATATCCGGTGTCAGCCGAAACAAATATTGCATTTCCGAAATCAATGGTACAATTCAAGTTTGGGGGAATTTCGATGTTGTGATAAAAATTCCATTGACCAAAACCAAGAAGTGGGGCAAGGATGAAAAGAAAAGTAGTAGTCTTTTTCATCATTTTTGTTTTTTGTTGGTTGACACAAAAATACGTCATTTTATCGTGAAAGGGATTTTAGTCTGCCTAATAAATTTTCCATATTCCCCAATTCTTCCTCCATACTTTTTATTTTCCCGGTTAAGCCAGTCATCTGTCAGCGAGGCCGTTTTTTCATCAGATAATTTTCAAAATCACATCCAACACATCAACTTTTTCTACTTTTACATAATGAAATTTTATAATAACCTATTTCAGATTGTTTTATCAAAAACCTTGTGTATTATGAAAAAATTGAATGTACTTTTAGTTGCAATCTTTTTTATTTCTCTGATTGCTAACGGTCAGTGGACTGTGAAAGACCCCTGGCTTGTTGAACATTACGAAATAAACTATGTTCATGCTGCAAACGAGTTTGATGTTTGGATTTGCGCCAAAGACCAAAGTGAAAACCACAATGGGCCTATGTTTTCGCACACCGAAGATGGTGGTGAAACGTGGGAATCGGGGTATATTGTGCTGCATGATTACCTTGCCCCCTCGATGATTTTCGGATTTGATGGTTTTCCGTATGCTTTTGCACCGGTTTACAGCACCGATGCCAGCAGTGTTGAATATCAGGGGATTCACGCTACCTTCGATGGCGGGCAAACCTGGCAGCGACAGAGTGGCGTATTTGAAGACCCAACTGCCTGGCCCGATATTGTTTATTTTTGGAGTACAACGTGGGGAATAGCCATTGGCGATCCCGTTGATGGCTATTTCGAGATTTATAATACCACCGACCTGGGAACTACCTGGCAAAAATTGCTTCAGACCAACATTCCCGACCCATTGCCTGGCGAAGCGGCCATTGTGGGAAATTTTGATGTGGTTGGCCCGACAATATGGTTTTCGACCACCAAAGGAAGGGTTTACCGATCGGAAGATTATGGCATAAACTGGTCAGTATTTTCGTCGCCATTTAGTTCGTTTACAAAAGTAGTTTTTAAAGATAGTGATTATGGCTGGCTGCAAGATGTGGGGCAATGGGAGTTTTCGCAAATTGTCATCACCACCAACGGAGGACAGGACTGGGAACTCCTTAGCCATACCGGACCATTGCTGAACTGGGATATTGCCTACATCCCCGGCACCATGTCAACACTTATATCGAGCGGCGCATACCTCAACAACGGTATTTCAGCCAGCTATAATGACGGAAATACCTGGTACTGGCTCGAAGAACCGGGAAACAAGTATTTTAAAATGGATTGGTTTGACTGGCAACACGGATGGGTGGGTGGCTACGACGAATTACAACAACGCCCCATGGTTAATGTGTATTCTGGTCCCGGCATCGGTGAACTTGTGGTAACTCCTTTCTCTCTTGACTTCGGTGATGTGGCCATCGGATCAACCTCAACTCAGTTAATCACCGTTACCAACGTGAGCAATGAAACCCTTGAATTGTTCAACGTTTGGGGTAATAATGGATTTTTCCTGATAAATCCTACAAACGGATTTATCGATCCCAATGGCGGTACATTTGAAATCGAGGTATCATTTTCGCCCGAAAGTGTGGGTTTATACGAGGAAATGATAACCATCGAAACCTCCAGCCCCTTCATCCCTTCAACAAATGTAGCGGTTCAGGGTAATGGCATCATTCCCGAATCGGGCCTTGCTTTTGATCCTGAATCGTTTAACGAATCATTGTTCACCGGACAAACGGTAATGAAGACACTTTCAGTGACCAACAACACAGATTTGGCTGTTAATTACGAGGCAAGTGTTGATTGTGATCTTTCGCTTGGCGTTTTAGGCTGGAATTTTGGTTCAACACCATTAGGTTGCGATGATGGAATATTGTGTGGTGGAGCCGATCAGGCCATGTTCGTCAAAGAATTTACCCTGTCTGAGTTTAGTTCCGCCCAGTTGTTTTTGGGCTACGACGATGGCATCCGTTGCTGGGTGAATGGAATGCTCGTTTTTGACGATTTGCATGGTGGCGATGGATTATCCTATTGGGATCAGGAAATCGATATAACAAGCTACCTTACACCTGGTAAAAACCGGGTAAGTGCCGTTGTTTTTAATGGAATCTACGGAGGATGTTGCGAAGGCGAATTCGATTGTCAGCTCACGGTTGATGGTGTGGATATCATTTTGCGGGGTGACGAAAACTACGGAACCCCGGAAGCCATGTGGTATTATTTCGGACAATCGGGGCAGCAGCTTGTCCCGGATGCCGATGTAAATGGAAAAAATTGGTGGGAAGCTGACTTTGGGAAATACCAATGGGTTAATCTGGTACCTACGGTTTATGTTGGTTTTGAAGATCTTGGATGGACCTACAGGTCGGCGCCCTTTTATGGCGAGGATATTTTGTCCTCTTCACCCGATAATGCTCAGTTTGTCAAGGATATTGAAGTTGGCAATTTTTCGTGGGCTACACTATATCTGGGCTTTGATGATGGCTGCAAGGTTTGGATTAACGGTGTTGAAGCATTTGATTATCAATATGAGGTTCACGGATTAAATTACTGGGACCACGAGGATGATGTAACGGCATTCCTGCAACCGGGGCACAACCGCATCAGCATCGAAGTTTACAATGGCATTTATGGCGGCGGTGGCTGGGGAGGTTTCGACTGCCAGTTAATCGTTGACGATATTGAAGTGATAAAGAGAGGCAGCGATTACAATGGCGCTGCCGAAGCCATGTGGTGGGTTTATGGTGAGGGAAATCAAATACTTACCCCACCACTCGATGGCTCATCAAACCATTGGTATGATATGAATTATTGCAGTGGCAATTATTATGCAAGCAATTATCTGACTGATTTGAACTGGAATTTTGGTTCAGCTCCATTTCCGGGTGAACATGGAGTTCTTGGGTCGGCTCCTGATAATGCGCAATTCATCAGGGATTTCGAAATCGGCGAGTATTCCTCGGCATTGCTGTTTCTTGGTTTTGACGATGGCTGCCGGGTTTGGATCAACGGCGATTTGTTATTCGATTTTCATGATGATATTCATTCGCTGGAATACTGGAACCAGAATTTAGATATAACGGGATTGTTGATTCCAGGACGAAACAGGATTGCTGTTGAGGTTTACAATGGAATATATGCCGGCGGTGGCGAAGGGGGTTTCGATTGCCTGCTTCTGGTTGACGATGTACCGGTCATTCAGCAAGGCCTGGAACATGCAGGTGATTTTGATGCCATGTGGTATTATTTTGGCCAGACAGGCCAGATTTTAACCCCGCCTGCTGACATGGCTGGTTTGCAATGGTTTGAAAAAAATTATGGTATAAATACCAACATCAACCAACCAACAAATTCATTATCCGGCACCATTGCAGCCGGTGAAACCGCCACAATTTCTGTATTCATGAATGCCAGCGGTTTAAGCACAGGAGAATATAGTACAAACATCCACTTTACAACAGAAGCATCTGAGGAAGAGATTGATATTCCTGTAAACCTCTATGTTACTTCCGAGGGAGTGCTGACGATTACTCCCAATGAACTCGATTTTGGGGATTTTTACGCCGGTTATCCTGAAACCATCCCGTTAACACTTAAAAATACAGGATTTCAAACCTTGACAATCATTAACATTTGGTGCGATTTTCCGGATATCAGTCTCGAATTTTATGGAGTTATTCTTGATCCAGGGCAAACGGTGGTACTTAACGTTACACTTGATAGTTATACCGGAGGCCCCTTGTTATCAACGCTCAATTTCCAAACCACCAGCTACACCAGCATCACCACCGAAATACCCATATCCGGCTTCGGAATGGATGCCCCACACCTGGTTATCGAAAATCTCGATTATATGTATGCTTACCTGGCCACCGATAATTCTGAAACCCAAAACCTGCACATTAATAACTGGGGAGGTTCCACGCTAACCTTTACATTTCCGCAAATGGAAAATAAAGGCGGAAAGAATACATCAGCCGCAGTTGGTTCATCCATTCCCAATCAGCCTGTAAAATTCAGGAAAAACGAAGTTGTTAACAGAGTTGCAGCCCCGGTTTATCAGGAGGATGATGTTGTCAGGCACGAAAATCTGGAACTTAAACCTGCTGAACAAAAAAACAGGAGTTCGGTTGACAACGATTTTAATCTTTTTTGGGATGATATGGAAAATGGAGCTACCGGCTGGACAACCGAAAATGTTGGTGAAGGCAGCAGCCAGTGGCATCAGGTTACGTTCAACTCGTTCAGCCCCAACACAAGCTGGTGGTGTGGCAACGAACTGACCGGAACTTATGTGAATGGTTTTGCCGTCAGAGAAATGATCATCACCCCCGAAATATTACTTCCACCCGTTGAATCGGCCATATATCTTGAATTTACCGAATCTTACGAAATCGAAGACGGCTACGATCAGGGTTTTGTTGATATTAGCCTCGATGGGGGTTACGAATGGATACGAATCCGTGACTTTATTCCAGGCTCTTCAGATGGTTGGGTGACCACAACATTTGATATCTCGCAGTTTTTTGGAAATTCTGTAAAAATCAGATTCTTTTTCGATACCGGCGATGATATCGCCAATGATTTCCCCGGCTGGTTTGTCGATGATTTGAGGGTTTATGTTGACGGCCTTACCTTCCTCGATATGACACCTGCCCTGGGGGCTGTCAATTCCGGCGAAGGTTTCGACATCAGCGTTACCTTCGATGCTTCTGGTTATGGCACAGGCTATTACCCCGGATTTATTCTGTTTATTACCAACGACCCCGACAACCATTGGTTTTACTTACCCGCAATTATGGAAGTTTGGGAGGGTGGAAATGGTCAGACCCTGAACCTCCCCGCCGGATGGAGTGGGATTTCAGGCTATTTGTCGCCGCTAAATCCACAACTTGATCAAATGTTCAGCCCGGTTCAAAACGATCTGGTCATCCTACAAAACCTCGAAAACGTTTACTGGCCGGAGGAGGGCATCAATACCATTGGCGACTGGAATTACCTGAACGGGTACGCCGTGAAAATGACCAACAGCAATTCGCTTTTCGTTGAGGGAACTCTACCCGAAAACCGGACGATAGAAATGCAATCGGGATGGTCGCTTATTCCGGTAATATCAATGAATCCGGTAAATGTTGCTGATTTTGATATGCTTGAATCGCTGAACATGATAAAGGATGTGGCCGGAACAGGAATTTACTGGCCAGCCTACAACATCAATACACTGGGCCAATTGCAACCCGGCAAATCGTACCTGTTACATACCAGCGGTTACGAAACATTTGAGTATCCACCTATGGTGAAATCATCAGCTATAAACGGTTTTGAAAAAGCCGACCCATTGGTTTCGCCCTGGAACGAAATATCCACAACACCCATAACCCACACCATTGCTGTTCCGGCTGATTGCCTGACTCATTTTTCGATGGGCGATGTAGTGGGAATATTTACACAGGATGGCTACTGTGCTGGTTTTGCAAATGTTAAGAGCCTTTCAGAAAATATCGCTATCGTGGTGTTTGGCGACGACCCCACCACAGCGGCAAAAGACGGAATGGAAGAAGGCGAGCCGATGGTTTTCAGATTGATGCGGACTGAAAACTCCGAAACAGCTGACCTTGAAGTTACTTTCAGCAGTGCTCAACCCAATCAGGGCAGTTTTGCTGACAATGGTATTTCGGCTGTCAGCAGCATTAAACTGGGCGCCTTATCAAGCAATGAGCCAGGCTTCGAATCCATTACCATTCAACCCAATCCTGCCAGCGACTGGCTGAAAATTTCATCCGGAGTGCCGGTTTTAAAAATCGAAATATCCGATGCCCGCGGGCTGGCATATCTCAACTTAAAAGGTGAAGATCTATCGGGTTCCGGCATCAACGTTTCTGAGTGGCCAAAGGGCGTTTATTTTGTAAAGATTTTTACCCAACAGGGAAATTTCATTCAGAAAGTAATCAGGCAATAAATCAACAAAGATTTGATTTACACAGGGTTCCGATCCTTAAAACGGTCGGAACCCTTTTTTATCTTGCTAAAAAATCCTCTTCCGTTTTTTATACCAAAACAACTTTACTTTTGGTGTTCGCTTTCTTACCTCTTCGAAATAATGATGGAAGATACAATTCCGATGGTGAGTGTAGCCGCAATTACACTCAGCGAGAAATAGGTTGGAATTGGATAAACATGCGATAAAATCATCTTCACACCCACATAGGCCAGCACAAACACCAGGCTAAGTTTCAGATACCTGAATTTGTCCATCATAGCGGCAAGTGCAAAGTACAGCGATCTCAACCCTAAAATGGCAAAAACGTTGGAGGTAAAAATGATGAATGGGTCGGTGGTAACAGCAAAAATGGCCGGGATTGAATCGATGGCAAACAAAACATCGGAGCTTTCGATAACCAGCAAAACCAGAAACATGGGCGTAATAGCCTTTTTACCGTCAATGTGTGTGAAAAAATTGTGCCCGTCATAATTTTTCGCTACAGGGTAAAACCTTTTGGCCATCCTGATCAAAAGGTTTTTCTCCGGGTCGAAATCTTCAGTTTTACTGGTCAGCATTTTTATGGCAGTCAATATCAGAAAAGCGCCAAAAACGTAAATCATCCAGGTAAATCGTTCAACAAGAGCTACTCCGGCAACAATCATGACGCCCCTCATGATAAGAGCTCCAAGGATGCCAAGGAAGAGCACCCTGTGCTGATATTGCAGCGGAACCTTGAAGTAGGAAAAAATCATGGCAATTACAAAAATGTTGTCGAGGCTCAGTGATTTTTCGATGATGTAACCTGTAAAAAACTTCATGGCCGCATCGCCACCCGAGGTTATGTGGTGCCCTCCTTCGCCAATATTAAGCCAGTTGTAGGTGTAGGCGTAATACACAAACACATTGAAAATTAACGCAAGAGCAATCCAGAACGTCGTCCAGAGCAATGCTTCCTTCACCCCAATAACATGATCTTTTTTATTAAAAACACCCAGATCGAGCGCTAACAAAAGAAAGATCAGAACCAAAAATGAACCCCAGATGACCATGAATGATTTTTTTTACTGTTTATGATTCCGAAAATTGTCCCGCTCAAAAGTATTCAATTTCCAGGATGTGATGTGGGGATTTTTTTCCCTCGAAACACCATATTTTACCTTTGATGAATTCCGGAACAAAATCTTGAACCATTTCAATCTACTTTAATAATTCATATCCAATTACTTACTATCAGAATCTGCTTTTAGATGAATGGGGGATAACATTTTCTGCAAAGGCCAGGAATCCGGAAAATGTGTTGGCATTTCGCCAGTGGCAATAATGTTAGGGTTTATTATTGTTGGCCTCAGTCAAACCTGGCATATTCACAAACTTAATAGAACACAGTCACCGCAATGCCTGCCCTGATTTTTCGGGGTGCGGGGTCCATTTGCCATTTGAGGTATGAATGAAATATTCAGGCTAAATAAGTTGTGTTTTGGAATAAGTCACAAAACCTGTACTGAGCTTGCCGAAAAATCACAAAAGCCTGCCTGAGGCAGACAGGCACCAAACAATGTAAATTAATGAATATCAGTAAAATATAAATACAGCAGTCATTGTGCCTGCTACGAAAGCGGGCACACAGGTTTTAGTGGCAAGAAAAAGAGTTTTTTGACTGTGATCATTTTTTATAAATTTAACTTATCATTATCTTTGTTTGTAAATGTTAATTGGGGGCAATTATGATATTTTGTTTTTGTGGTTGGTGTCAGGTACTTTTTAAAAAAGATGAAGAGATTTAAAATCTATTGCATATCAGGAATAAATGAAATTAATTTAAGGAGGGACAAAATATGAAACGCTTTTTTAAAATTGTAATTGTGATGACGATTTGGGTAATGGTAACGGCAAATATGTTTGCTCAATCACCCGAAAAAATGACTTATCAGGCAGTAGTTCGCGATGCCGGCAATAATGTATTGGCCAATCAACCGGTAGGAATGCAAATCAGCATTTTGCAGGATTCCCTCAATGGAAATGCAGTTTTCAAAGAAACCCACGCAACAACAACCAATTCCGTTGGTTTGGTAAACCTCGAGATTGGCGGTGGAACCATTGTTAGTGGAAGCATGACTTCTATTGACTGGGCAAATGGCCCTTATTTTATAAAAACTGAGACCGACCCTTCAGGCGGTACCAATTACACCATCACCGGCACAAGCCAGTTGCTGAGTGTTCCCTATGCATTGTTTGCAAAAACCGCAGGGTCGTCAGCAGGAGGCGGACAGACCGTTATTCAAAATGATTCATTGATCTTAAAAGATGTCAACGGTGTTACCCGAATGATTTTAAATCCGAATACCGGTACGTTTAAAATGATGAATAATGATACAGTTTGGTTTCAAACGAGTGTAAACTCACCAAAAATAGAGTATGAAAGGCTTGGGGTTGATAATTATTTAATCAAAAAAGAAGAGAATGGCGCTATGATTTCTGAATTGTTCCAAGGATCAAATTTAATTGCCAGAATAACAGAGTCGGAATATTATGATGGGAGTTTATCACGTGTCACAAAAACGGAGAAAGAAGAAGGATTTGGCTTTAATGCAAACACGGGAGTATATGAAAAAGTTAAGGAAACTGAAAAGGAAAATACCAATGGCGTTTTCGATAAATATTCACAGAATTATAAAACTGAAAAAAACTACAACAACGGGCAGCTTTATTCAGAAGTAGTTACAAATAAACGCTATAATGAATTATCTCCAGGTAATGTAATTGATAATTACGAAAAAGTTCATTACAAGTTTTATGATGCAGACGGCAACATTGATTACGAAGAAAAAGTTGAAAGAGACTTTAAAACCAATACCTACAAAAGGTATAATAAAAATGGAAATGATTGGATTTTGATGGAAGAAACCAACAACCCCACTTCAGGAACACACACTACAACATTATCAAATTCCTCCGGTGTTTCAACGATTACCCAAAGCCCAGGCGGAGTTGTGTTTTCTCAATCAGATGCTAATGCAAAAAAAATTGAATATACTTTTAGCGACAACAAAACCCAATTCAACTTTGTGGACAAAACCACTGGCAATAAAACAAATATTGCCTACCTCGACGGTTTGGGGGGAGTAAATTATGGCCCAAACCATGCCATAAAAACCAATGTGCTCGGTGAAACTTTTACTCAAAACACCTATGTGATTGGTGATTTGTTGACGACAGGAACCACCGATGTTTATGGAAATTTGAATGTGTCTGGCACAAAAAATTTCAGAATTACTCACCCAACCGATACCGCAAAATATTTAGTTCATGCTGCAATCGAATCCAATGAAGTGCTAAATGTGTACTCCGGGAATGTTACTACCGATGTTCAGGGGTTGGCAACTGTATCATTACCCGATTATTTTGATGAAATAAATACTGATTTCCGTTATCTTTTGACGGTCGTCGGACAAACTTTTGCTCGCGCCATTGTTTTTCAGGAAATAAATGCAAAAAATCAATTTGTGATTAAAACCGATGCGCCCAATACAAAAGTTAGCTGGCAGGTGACGGCAACACGTAACGATCTGTACATGAAGACTCATCCCTTTGAGGATGTAATTAATAAATAGGCATAAATGGGTTCAGCTTAAAAAGTCACACTGGTTACTTTCCCGCTGATGGTAAAGGTTTTTCTGAAAGTACCCCCCGAGTAAACACCGCCTGAATAAAGGCCGTCGGTGTTGGTTCCTGTGCAGGTACCCCCTGTGTAAATCGAATACGAAGCCCCGTTTAATAATGCCGCAGAGGAAAAAATGATGTAGTAGTAAGTTCTTAATGGCTGAAAAGTCAGCACATCATTGGCTGAAGCATCCTGTATGTGAAATAGTGTGGTTGCTGACAATGCCTGGTTCGATTTTATTTTCAGGCTATACAAAGCTGATGAAGAACTTGGCGCCTGAATCATGTTGGAGGCATTAGGCGCCGAAATCACCAGAAAACCACCGTTGACATTGCATGAACCGTTGTAATCCATACCTACTTCGGGAGCATTGGGAGGGCCGTGTACGATAACCGTTCCGCCGGTGATCAGAATATTTCCGTTTGCATCAAGTCCGTCGCCACCGGTTGTGTTCACCACCACCCAGCCGCCATTAATCGTCAGCAGGCTGCCATCGTTCTGCTCACCACCGCTTCCAAAAGTCGAATTAATACCATCATCATCAGATTTAACGTGTATATTCCCACCATTAATGGTGATGAAGGGTGCTTCAATGCCTTCTTCTGACCCGGTAATGTTGATGGTGCCATCGTAAATGGTTATGGATGTCTCCGATTTTATACCATCATCGGCTGACGAAATGGTAATGTTTCCTTTGTTGATAATGATATCGTCATCACTTTTTATGGCTTTGGCTTCGGCATAATTGGCGTTTCCTCCCGATCCCGAAACCAAAATCCTGGTTCCTGTGGTAGTAAGCTGAATGACAGGGTCATCTTCACCGGCGCCAATGGTAAGGGTTCCATCAGTAGAAATGGCTTTTCCGGCTGATCCGGAACTGGAAGTGGTAATTGTTCCCCCGTTTATGGTGATGTTTCCATTGGTTGTCAGGCACGTTGATACGTAAGCATCGGGTTGACCGGAAGTGTTTGTATAAGTAGCCCCGTTTCCTGAACAGGTTATGTGCAAACTGCCGGAGTTCATGATGATGTTGGCGTCGGAGGATAAACCTTTGCCGGCTTTTCCGGTGCTTGTAATTGTAATATCAGCACCATCAACAATAATATCTTCATCCGATTTTATGGCGGTGCAATACGACGGATCGAAACCCGACCCCGATGGTTCGAGCACGGCATCGCCGGAGGTGTGAATGGTAATGGCGCCTCCATTCAGGGTCACCGGAAAGTTGCTTTGAATGCCTTTCGACTGGTCGCCTGAAACGGTAACATCCACTGTTCCGCCCGAAATGACAAGCACACTGTCGCAGGTAATTCCCTTTGTATCGTCAGAAGTGTTGTGTGTGGTCACCAAACCACCGGTAATTTGAATGTAACCCGCGTCGCCGTCGATTCCATCACCGGAAGAGGTTACGTTTAACACACCGCCGGTAATCAAAATGCCATCGTTGGCGTGAATTCCGTCTTTAACAGCGCTCACCACAGTAATTGTTCCACCGTTTATTTCAATTTCGTCATCGCTGCTCAGGCCGTGTTGATCCGAGCCAAGTCCGTTGATGGTAAGGGTTCCGTTGCCGGAGAAAAACAAGTCGCCTTCGCTGAAAAAAGTTCCATCCTGGTCTTCTCCGTTGGGTGGTTCAGCATACGTCGCACCATCTGTCAAAACATTGTTGGTTCCGTCGGCCAACACCACATATGTATTTTTATTGGCCTGGTTGTTAATGGCTGGCCCATCGGGATTGGTCAGGGTTAGACCCTGCAGGGTGATGTAAAGGCGCTTGTCCGAATACACTTTGAAAGAACCATTGGAGGAATTTCCCGAAAGGGTGTAGTTGATATCCTGAATGCCTCCCTCGGCATGCACCGTTACATCCGAACCATCCACTTCAACAGTAACCCCTTCGAAAGCCAGCGGGTTGAACAAGGTTACACCGTCGTTGTCGTAATTTATGGTAAGGGTTTTTGTGTCATCACCAAAAGTGATACTGTCGATGTCGGCCACAGGATATGCTGCCAGAAGGGTACCGATCTGAAAAAATGCCATCGTCTGGTCATCGCTGAAATAAATGCTGTCGGTGGAAGATACAGGTGCTCCAAGCGTAGTTCTATCCGATTTGTGGATGTACATTTTTTCCTGTGACATAACCGTTAATCCCGTAATCAGGATAAACAGCAGTAAAGCATGTCTTTTCATAATTTGATGAATTTTGATGAGGCTCCGTTAACCAAAATAAAATACATACCTGGCGCAAAATGGCTTACATCCAGTGTTATCCTGCCTGAAACACCCGGCTTGTTCATCATCACCTTTCCGTCAGGCCTGATTATCATCAACGGGGTTTCCGCCTTCTCAATGCCCGATATTGTCAGGGTTTCGCAGGCAGGATTTGGAAATAATGAAATTGAGCCTGAATTGTCATTCGGATTTTCTTCTGTTAAGGTGGCAGTAGTGAAATACAGTTTTTGAATTTCGGATAATCCATAAGGATTTGTAGTTCCGTTGGTCAACGAAACAATCAGTTCTGAAGCCGCAAATGAGAGGGTTTGAATGGTGCTGATTTCTTCAGGATTTTGACTCCCGTCTTTCATCTGAACAACCAAAACCTGTGATTTTAAACCGGTTGAAACTGCAAACAGAAAGCCGGTAATCAGCAGGATTGTTAGTTTTAATCTTGACATTTATTTATTTTTTATGTTTATAAAATTGTTAACCTAACAGATTTATAAAAAGCTTTTAGTTGCACGGAAACTGAAATTTTTTGCCTTTTTTTTAAAAAATCTTTCATCACAGCCTGATTAATAAAACAGTGAGATGGGTAATTCCTGTGTTAAAAACAAAAAGTCCCGGGTTTTCCGGGACTTTCGTTATTCATGGTGAATTTTTTTAATGACTAAAGAAAAGCGGGAAAGTCTGCAAGAAATAGACAGACATTAAATCCGGTTTTCTTTTTCGGATATGTTTTATTACACTGTCATACAGTGGTTTAATCACAATGTGTTTATTTCGAAACCAGAATGGGTGTTCCAAAACCGATGGTTTCGAGGGCTTTGACTTGTGTTGCAGCGTCGCCAACAACCACGTAGTACATTTTGTCGGGTACAATATATTTCTGAGCGAGGTCTTTGTGAATGTCCAAAGTCATATTGCGAACCACTTCTTCCTCTTTTTTAACATAGTCGAATGGAAGGTTGTAGGTGCTGATGTTTTCGAGCATTCCCAGGCGTGCGCGCAGGGTTTCAAAAGCCAGGGCATTCGATTTAATCATCGAATTTTTGGTAAAGTCCAGGTCTTCGGCACTAATTCCTTCACGGTATTTTTCCATGATCGATTTAAAAATCTGCACCGATTCCTCCGTTGCCGACGACCTTACGCTTGCTGCTGCAATAAAAGGTCCGGGAATCATCGATCCGCTGAAGTAAGTTCTTGCGCCGTAGGTGAATCCTTTTTCTTCCCTCAGCACCATGTTCACTTCGCCGTTGAACGAACCACCCAGTTTATCGTTCATCACCTGAACCGGGTAAAAATCCTTGTCATTCCGCGAAAGCGCCAGATAACCAATATTTATTACTGACTGTTTGGCGCCGGGCACATCAACAAAGTAGATTTTGGAGGCCTGAAGCGGCTCGGGTAGCGAATATTCGGGGAAGGTTACCTCCTTTGAAGGCCAGTACTGAGCCAGTGCCTGCAGCGAATTCATGGCTTTGGCTTCATCAATATCGCCTGCAATGTGGAAGGCAGCCACCGATGGAGAGAAATTGCTGTTGTAAAATGCTTTCAGATCGTCGATGGTGATTTTTTCCACCGTTTCAGCAGTTCCCATCCTGTCAACCGAATAAATGTGACCTTCGCCATAAACGAGTTTATTAAACATGTCCCTCGACAAATAGTTTGGATTGGCTTTTTGCCGTTTGAGCGAATTCAGGATTTTGGTTTTGGCCAGATCAAATTCTTCGGCATCCCAGCGGGGTTCCAGCAGAATTTCTTCGACGAGCGCCAGGGTTTTGTCATAATTTCTTGTCAGTGTATTGGCGCTGATTGAGATACCTTCGTTGGATGCCCGCACGCTGATGGAGGCGCCCAGCCTGTCGATTGCTTCCTCGAGTTCTAACGGGGTTTTGTTTTTGGTTCCCTGCATCATCAGTTCAGCTACCATGTTGGCCACACCGGCGGTTTCGGGCTTGTCTAAATAGTGGCCGCCTTTAAGTTTCAAAGTAAACTGAACCAATGGCAATTCGCTGAATTCGATGCCATAAACCTGCATGCCGTTGTCAAGTTTCCCTGTCCACACCTGTGGAAGGTTTACCAGCGGATCGGGGCCATTGGCAGGTTGCACCGAACGGTCGAAAAGGGTGGGTGTTTTGGCAATTTCTTCTTCAGGGCCGTCTTCAATGGCTACCTGTGTTGCTGTGGCAATGTCTTCTTCAACAACGTTGGCCAGCTCAGAGTTGTCTATTCTGAGTTCAGGAGTGGCTTTGGGCACAAAGCTGGTTGCCAGGTAGGGCTTATCCTTCACGTATTTTTCATAAACCCGCATGATGTCTTCTTTTGTAACCGCTTTCAGTTTTTTGAGGTAGGTTGTGAAATATCCCGGGTCGCCAATGTCTTCGTTGTAGGATGCAAACTGGAACGATTTCCCCAAAATGCTACTCATCCGGTTGTAAAAACTGGTTTCGAGCCCGGCTTTGATGCGTTCAACATCATCTTCAGAAAAGCCGTCGGTTTCAAACATTTTAAAGGCCTCGAAAACAGCCGATTCGACGGTGTCGAGATCAACACCTTCGTTGGCAGTAACCACAATTTCGAAAGCTCCTGCAATTTCCTGGCTTCCGTTGTAGGCGTATTGGTTCGAGGTAAGTTTCTTTTCTTTTTCGAGAATTTTGTACATGGGCGCCTTTTTGCCCTGCGAAAGCAGTTCGCCAAGATAGGAGAGGGCATACATGTCCGGGTGATAGTCTTCAACTGTAGGCCAGATCATGTGTAGTTGCGGGGCCTGGGCAAAGTTGTCGGGGTGATACACTTTTTTGGTTTCCGCAAGTTTAATGGGTTGTGGTTCGGGGTCAGCAGTTTCGTTTCCACGGGGTATTTCGCCAAAATATTTCTCAATCATTTTTTTGGCTTCGGCAATGTCGAAGTCGCCAGCCAACACAAGGGTGGCATTGTTTGGAACATACCACTGGTTGTGAAATCCTTTAACATCCTCAATGGTGGCGTTTTTCAGGTCTTCCATTTCTCCAATCACCGTCCAACTGTAAGGATGTCCTTTTGGGTAAAGATTCTTGGCAATTACCCAGTCGGTGTGACCGTAAGGCTGATTGTCGTCACCCTCACGTTTTTCGTTTTGAACTACATTTTGCTGGATGTTGAAGGCTTTCTGGGTCACGGTGTTTATCATATAACCCATGCGGTCCGATTCGAGCCAGAGTATCATTTCGAGGGCATTTTTTGGAACAACCTCATAATAAAAAGTGGCATCGTTGCCGGTACCACCATTCAGGGTTCCGCCAGCGCTTTCAATGAGTTTAAAAAACTGGTCTTCACCCACATTTTCGGAACGTTGAAACATCATGTGCTCAAACAGGTGTGCAAAACCGGTGCGTCCTTCCACCTCGCGGTTCGACCCGACATGGTATCCAACAGCCAGAGAGACTATGGGATCGGAGCGGTCGATGTGCAGAATCACGTCAAGCCCGTTGGGCAGGGTGTACTTTTCGTAATCAACGGTCAGTTCTTTCTCCCCGCTGGTACAGCCGGCAAAGGAGAGCATTACAAGCGTCAATGCAGCAATTACAAGTGTTCTCATGTGTGTAGTTTGTGGTTTTGAAAATTGTTTTAAAATTTACAGGGTGTAAAATTAGGCTTTTTTGGAAGTCAGGCTACCTCCCCTGATTTTATTTTTGAGGATGGGCTAAAAAAGGGTTGAATCGATAAATCTCTTTTCAGGCACGTATGGATTTGCAATATATCGATTTATGAGACCAGTCTAAAATGCTCCGAAGTGCTGATTTTTAGCTTTATTTACCCCTATCCTAAAGGGAGAAACGCTAAAAATCAGTAGGTTGCAAAGTCCCCTTTAGAGCCTGTCCCGATTATCGGGAGGATTTAGGGGTTAACTACATTTTTAGACTGGACTCATTTATTGTTTTTCACCTCTATGTTTATGAAGATAGAAACACTAACTAACGATTGTCCAGGGCATTTAAGACTGATCGTATTTTTTGAAAGGTCAAAATATTAATTGTAAAAGTTCACTATTTTAGCCTCCTCAAAAAATCATTAATAAATCGTCAGAATGAAACATTTATTACTCCTTATCTTACTTACAGTTGCCAGCCTGGCCTTTGCCGATTCGCTTGACGTTACGGGCTTTAAACACATTCCCAACGACCTTTCGGCCACCCGGTACGAACGTAAAGACAACAGCGACCGAACCTGTGCCCTGGTGAAAGTGATCACCGACCTGGAAAATCTTGGCTTTGAAAGCAACATGAAAATTGCTGGTGAAATCGAAAAAAAGGCCGGCGAATATTGGGTTTATCTCTCACCCGGCGAACGACGGCTCAGCATCTGGGGACCAAATCTGATCCGCTACAACTTCGATTTTACCGATCCGCCACAATCCGGAAAGGTGTATCAACTGGTGGTAACACGGAAAGGTGCGGGCGGGGTAACCGGCGCTTCTTCAGGATTTGTCGTGCTCAAATCCCAACCGCCCGGAGCCAAAGTGTGGATTGACGAAGAATACATGGGGCTCACTCCGTTCCAGCGCGAAATGGCCGTTGGTTTTTACAATTTCAGACTGGAAAAGGAAATGTTTTACCCAAAGGAGGGGAGTTTTACAATTAAGATGAATGAAACTGAGAGGCCTGAGGTGACCCTAAGTCCCAACTTTGGATCGCTGAAAGTAAGCACAACCCCGGTTTCAGGCGCTGCCATCACCCTCGACGGAACGCCCACCAAATTTAAAACACCCTTCACCTTCGACACACTGGCCAGCGGAAATCACACCCTGTCGCTCACACTCGACCTCTACGAGCCAGTTTCAAAAAGTTTTGCCATTATCGACAACGAACCCACCCGACTTGATTTTGCCCTGAATCCTGTTTTTGGGAATATCAAAATCACCACCGAACCTGATGCCGACATTTTTATAGATGCCGAAATAAAAGCCACCGGAACCTGGGAAGGCATCCTCACCCGCGGCATTCACACTGTCGAAATAAAAAAGGACAAACATTACACCCAAACACAAAAGGTGGACATGAAACCCGGCGCCAGCGAGTCGCTGCCTTTTACCCTGAAACCCATTGTTGGCAGCCTTTCTGTAATGAGCGAACCACCCGAAGCTGAAATCATGATTGACGGGAAATCTTATGGTCTCTCGCCGAAAATCATCCCTGAACTCATCATCGGTACGTACGAGATCACCCTGACAAAAGAGGGTTTCTCGACAGTTAAAATCAGCGCAGAAATAAAGGAAAACCAGCGGACTTCCGTCACCCAGGATCTCAAAAATTTTCGGGAGATCACCATCAAAAGCACTCCTTCGGGAGCTAACCTAACATTGAACGGCAAGTTTGAGGGCACTACACCCAAAACACTCACAACGCAGTTTGGTAAAAACAGCCTCATTCTCAGCAAATCAGGCTACAACGACCTGCACGAAAACTTTACCGTAACCGAAAAAGAAGACACCTATAATTTCAATCTCGTGTCGAACCAGAAAGCGATGGCGCAGATGGATTTCCGAAAATACAAAACCCGCAAACACTGGTGGCTGGGCGGAACCCTTGCCAGCGCTGCTGCCGGCGGGTATTTTTACTACGCTGCCAACAAGGGTTACAACGATTACGTAAATGCCGCCGGAGATGCAACCGACCTTCACGACCAGGTTGAAATGTACGACAAACTCTGGCCGGCTTTCTTCGGCGTGAGCGGTGTTTGTGCAATGGTGACCATCATTAATGGTTCAAAACAGGGCAAGGCGAAAAAAAGGATGAATATTTCGGCGGTTCCTTGGGGAGACGGGGGGATGGTGAGTTTGAAATATGGATTTTGAGTTTTGAATTTAGAATTACGAATTTGGAGTTACGAGTTACGAATTTGGAGTTACGAGTTACGAATTTGGAGTTACGAGTTACGAATTTGGAGTTACAAATTAGGAATTTAGAATTAGGAGTTGGGAATTTGGAATAATTGGTTAAATATTAATACTTTAGATTATGAATGAGTTTGCGGAAAAGATGAAGCGAAGGACGAAAATGATAGGGGTATCAGTGATAAAGTTGGTGGATAGCTTACCAAAAAAAGCGGTTAGTTTTAAGGTTATCGACCAGATTGTGGGCTGTTCTACTTCTATCGGGGCAAATTACAGGGCAGCCTGCAGGGCAAAATCGGATGCTGATTTCATTAACAAACTTAAAATCGTTGAAGAAGAAACCGACGAAACCCTGTATTGGCTGGAAGTGTTAAATGAAAGTGATTTGATTCCAGTAGAGAAAACTAGAGATTTGTACAAGGAAGTGAATGAGATTTTGTCTGTTGTGGTGGCTTCGATTAATACAAGTAAATCAAAATCAACTAAATATAAATAAAATTACGAGATTTGAATTACGAATTACGAATTACGAGTTACGAGTTACGAATTTTGAGTTACGAATTTTGAGTTACGAATTTTGAGTTACGAATTT
>CALFEP010000132.1 GCA_937950125.1 uncultured Bacteroidota bacterium | reverse complement strand
CAGAAGGCAAGTTAATCGTTATGATTTATTAATGTTGGGATTTTTACAAATACTATTGATAGTCGATAAATTTTCCCCGAACAACAAATAACAATAAATAAACCCGAACAACAAACAAAACATGCTCCCTCCCGAAAAAATGTTTTACACGATTGGCGAAGTAGCTAAGATGTTTGATGTGAATACCTCACTCATTCGCTTTTGGGAAAAAGAGTTTGATATTATCCAGCCTAAGAAAAACAAGAAAGGCAACCGCCTGTTTACACCTCGCGATGTTGATAATTTTCATGTGATTTACCATCTGGTAAAAGAACGCGGGTTTACGCTTCAAGGGGCAAAAGAAAAGTTGAACCAGAACCGTGAAGACACGGTTAACAAAACCGAAGTGGTGAAAACCCTCAAGAAAATCAAAGGTTTTCTGGAGGATCTGAAGGAGGCTCTTTAAAAAAACGCTACCTGCATTTTTCGTGATTTGTATTTTTGTCCTCTCATCCATTTTTGGAAGCAGACCCAAAGGGATTTTAGGTAGTTTTCATTACCGCTATTTGGTAAAAAAAACAGCGGACTCCCGCCTGGGAAGCCCGCTGAACATAGAGCAAAAATGTAGCTTACAAACCTTGTAAATCTAAAAAAACGAGTAACCTGTTATTGGAGGATTTCTTTAATAATCGTTGAAATAGTCTTGTTATCGGCTTTGCCAGCTAATTGTTTGGTTGCCAGTCCCATTACTTTTCCCATGTCTTTAATGGTGGAAGCTCCGGTTTCAGCAATAAGACCTTTGATAATCATGCGCAACTCTTCCTCACTCATTGGTTTAGGAAGATATTCTTCGATGATAGCGGCCTGATAGGTTTCTTCTTCGGCAAGATCGGCCCTGTTTTGGGTGGTAAAAATCTGTGCCGATTCTTTACGTTGTTTCACGAGTTTTTGCAACAGTTGCATCTCCACTTCATGCGGAATTTCTCCTGAAGTGACATCTTTCCCGGTTTTTGCCAGCAACAAAGCTGCTTTTATCGCTCTCAGCGCTTCAAGCTTCCGTTTGTCTTTGGCTAACATTGTTTTTTTTATGTCCTCATTAATTTGTTCTGCCAGGCTCATAATAATTTATGTTTATGGTGATTAAAATACTGTTTATTGTTTGTTTTGCTGTCGTTGCCAGATTTCCTTTTCAACCCAAAAAGCAGTTGAAACGATCCGGCAGCGTTTAATCATCTCAATCGGGTTTGTTGTGCAAATAAGGAATATCGCGTGATTGAATATCGGAATTGTTGTTTTCATCGCTTTCGCTAACCACATATCTCGAAACCGAGGATTCGGATGACTGGGCGGTTGAGTTAAGCTGAACATTGCGTCGCAGATAGGCCGGGACTTTCTCCACCTGTTCAAGATTGTTGTTGTCGAGGTTAAGCGGAAGGCTCAGTTCACGCAGTTTTTTCTGGCGTTCCTCGGCTTTCTTTTCCATCATTTGCCGCTCTTCCTCGCTTCTGACGTTGCTTTGAGAAGGTTCAGGCTTACGGGGAAAATCACCAACAGTGTGTTTTATCCAAAGATTTTTCTTGTTTTCGGTTGTGATGGGTATATCAAAACTAAGCTGTGGCGTTTTTTCTTCCTGATTGTCACCATTCAATGGTTTTCTGGTGATTAATACCGGCTCGTTTATTATTTCAATAGGAACATCAACAGGCTTTTGTGCTTCTGGTGTCTTCTCCTTTTTAATCAAAACGATGTCCTCTTCAACCGATTCATCGTTGATTTCAAATACCGGCTCTTCAACAGGTATTTCGGTTTGATCAGCTACTTCAGTGTTTTCGGTGGCTGGTGCGGTTTCGTCGAATACCGGAGAGCTGGCAACAACAGGTTTTATGTTAGGTTCAGGTATTTTTGCATTTGCCAGCGGGGGTGTTTCATTCAGCTTGTACACGGTTTTTTTCGATTCGCGGTTCAAGGTGAGCTCGTCCAGCTTCTCGGGTGATTTAAAACCGGTTGCAATGAGTGTGATGCTGATTTTGTCGCCCAAGGCTTCGTCGTAACCATTACCCCAGATGATTTCGGCATTCTGGCCGGCTTCATTCTGAATGTAATCAGTAATTTCGGTGACTTCGTCAAAAGTAATTTCCTCTTTGCCCGAAGAGATGTAGAGCAGAATGTTGCTTGCCCCGGTAATTTTGTTGTCGTTGAGCAAGGGTGAAGATAAAGCCTGTTTTACGGCTACCACGGCGCGGTCGGGTCCCTCAGCCATCGCAGATCCCATGATGGCGGTGCCACTGTTTTTCATTACGGTTTTCACGTCTTCAAAGTCAACATTGATGTAGCCCGTAACAGTAATAATTTCGGCAATACCTTTCGCTGCAGTTGTGAGAATGTCGTCGGCATGTCCGAAAGCCTCTGATAGTTTCAGGTTCCCGTGAATTTCCCTTAGTTTTTCGTTGCTGATCAGCAGGAGGGTATCCACATGTTTTTTCAGTTCGTCAATTCCCATCTCAGCCTGAAGTTTTCTTTTTCTGCCTTCGAAATTGAACGGGATGGTGACGATGGCCACCGTTAGAATTCCCATTTCTCTGGCAACTTTGGCAATCACAGGGGCAGCTCCGGTTCCGGTACCGCCACCCATTCCTGCGGTAATGAACAGCATTTTGGTATGGTTCTCGAGGTATGACCTCACGTCGTCGATGTTTTCCTCGGCGGCTTCGCGGCCAACATCAGGGATTGATCCGGCGCCAAGCCCACGGTTGCCCAATTGTATTTTATTGGGAATGGGGCTTGTTTCCATTGCTTGTGCATCGGTGTTGCATATCAAAAAATCAACACCTTTAATACCTTGTTTAAACATGTGGGTTACAGCATTACTGCCACCGCCACCTACTCCCAACACCTTTATGATGCTTGATTTTTGCTTTGGCGCTTCAAATAATAATTCTGTCATGATTCTTGCTCCTTTGTTTTTGTTGAATTTGTTAAATGCTTCGTTATTCAGGATCATTTTCGAAAAATTCCTGTATTTTCTTAAAAAAGCTCACAGGTTTTTTTTCTTTTTTTTCTTTTTCGACGTCAGCGGTTTTTTCTTTTTTCTTTTTACCAGTGGCTTCGAGTTCGGCCTGGTACTCCTGCGATTCGCGGTAAAGTTGTTTTTCAAACCTGTTTAAGCCTTCAATCACCAGCCCGATACCCGTTGCATACATCGGGCTTGCCATTTCTTCGGGAACATCTTTGGATAAGTGCTCGTTGGGATAGCCAATGCGGGTATCCATTCCGGTCATGAACTCGGTGAGCTGCGCCACATGCCTGAGCAGTGCGCCGCCTCCGGTTAGTACTATGCCGGCAATCAGTTTTTTTTCGAAACCCGAACTTTTAATCTCGTAATAAACGTGCTCGATGATTTCTTCCATCCGTGCCTGGATGATACTGGCCAGGTTTTTCAGGCTGATTTCTCTTGGAGGACGACCGCGCAATCCCGGAATGGCAACTATTTCCTCGTCCTTGTTTTCGTTGGCCAGCGCCGAGCCAAATTTCACCTTTAACTCTTCGGCATGTTTGCGAATGATTGAACAACCTTCCTTAACATCCTCGGTAAGCACATCGCCACCCAGCGGCACTACCGCAGTGTGCCTGATTATCCCGTCCTGGAAAATGGCTATGTCGGTGGTTCCTCCACCAATATCCACCAGCACAACACCGGCTTCCTTTTCATCTTCAGTCAGCACAGCATGTGAGGAGGCAATTGGCTCAAGAATCAGATCAACCACCTCCAGACCTGCCTTGCGCGAACACAGGAATATGTTTCTGGCAGCGGTGGTTTGACCAATGATAATATGAAAATTTGCCTCCAGCGAACTTCCCAACATTCCGATGGGTTTTCTAATCCCCAATTCGCCATCCACGATGTAATCCTGAGGAATTACGTCGATAATTTCTTCGCCGGGGCTCATGTTGAGGTTAAACATGTTTTGAAGCAGGTTATCCACATCTGCCTGGCTAATTTCTGTGTCGCTGTTGGGGCGAATGATGCTGCCCCTGTGCTGAAGGCTTTTGATGTGTTGCCCGGCAATTCCCACATTGACATATTTAATATCAACGCCCGATTTTTGAGCAGCAATCTCAATGGCTGTCTTTATGGACTGCACTGTGTTTTCGATGTTCGACACCACACCACGCCTGACGCCAATTGACTCGGTTTTGCCGTATCCCAAAATCTCTATTTTTCCGTGCTCGGCTCGCCTGCCTACGATGGCAGCAATTTTTGTTGTGCCAATGTCTAATCCGACAATAATATTTGATGATTCCATAATTTATTTTTTACAAACCACCTGGTTGATAAATTTTAAATTTACTGAACTTATGCTGTCTGCCTTCATTTTCAGAGCTACTCCCTGGTAGAAGGCAATGAAATTTTCGATTTTTACAGGAACATCGTTGACATCACCCAAAATAATGTTGAATTTTCCGTCGGATGGCGTTAACTCGAACTGGCCTCTTTCGTCAACATAAATCTGCGTAATGTAGCGGTTCATAAAATCATTTTTGGTTAGTTCTGTTGCTACATGATGAATTTTCGCAAGCAGTGGACTGTTTTTTACATCGTTTTTATTGAGCAGAAATTTCTGTCCGCTGATGTTACTCAGTTTTTCGTTGATGTGCCCCGAGGCAACCGGCAATTTTGGAATATAAACGCGACGGAGCGGCATAGGAGTAGCGTTTTTACTCAGATAATACCCATCGTTGTCCATGTTGATGATTCGAACTATAGGCTCATGCCTCACCAGGTCGATGATGATTTCGCCCTTGACTGTTGAGTAAACCCTTGCATCGGAAATGTAGGGATTGCGCAACAACAATTTTTCAACATTGTCGATGTTGATGTTTTTAAGGTACTGGCCTGAGAGGCTGTCGAATTCGTCGAAAAGTATTTTTCTGATGTCGGTTTGATTAATGAAACCTGGCTTTTCGCTGTCGCGGATATTTATTTTTATGCCGGTACATTTCACCGTTTCCTGGTCAACCATTGCAAAGCCTACAATGATGCAAAAGCCTGCAAACACCAGCATCAATACCACTATTTGAAGAACTTTTTTCATGACTTTTGATTTTTTAGTGAATAACTATCTGATAAAAAATGTTTGATGGGACTAACAAGTCTGTCGATGTCGCCTGCCCCGATGGTGAGCAGAATTTCGAGATTCCTGTTGTTGAGCGATTCAGGCAGCAATTCTTTGTTGATGATCGATTTGTGCGGATTTTTCATCCGGTTGAGAATCATCGCTGAAGTAACCCCGGGCAGGGGTTTTTCACGGGCCGGATATATTTCCAGCAAAATGGCTTCATCCAGCGCATCGAGGCTGGCGGCAAATCCATCGGCAAAATCGCGGGTACGTGTAAACAGGTGTGGTTGGAAAATGCCTGTCAGCTTCCTGCCAGGATAAATGGCCTTAACCGATCGTATCAATGCGTTAATTTCCTCAGGATGATGCGCATAGTCGTCAATGTAAATTACTTCTCCATCGTTGAACTGAAGGTCGAACCTGCGAACAACTCCCGAAAATGTCGCTAATCCGGAGCGGATTTCATGTTCGGTAGCACCTGAAAGAAAGGCTGCATAAACAGCCGGAAGAGCATTCTCAATATTCACCGTTCCGGTGGCCGCCATTTCAATATTTTGAATAGAAATGGCCGGGCTGTAAAAGTCAAAAATCATCTTTCCACCCGAAATGCGAACATTTTCCGCCTTAATATGTGCGTCTGGCGAGTTGAAGGAATAGGTGATGATTTTACCTGTTTTGACGTTGCTTAAGTCCAGATTTATTCCATGTTTGATAATCAGAAAACCTGTCGTGGCAACCTGACCGGCAAATTCGGCAAAGGCTTCTCTCATATTTTCGGGAGTTCCGTAAATATCAAGATGGTCGGGGTCGGCTGAAGTAATGACGGCAATGTAGGGGTGCAATTGAAGAAACGACCTGTCGAACTCGTCAGCTTCGGTTATCAGAAACGCTGATGTTTCGGAAACAAGCAGGTTGGTTTGGTAGTTTTTCGAAATCCCACCCAAAACGGCACTGCAATCAACCGCTGATTGCTTCAACAGGTGTGCAGCCATCGTCGAAACACTGGTTTTGCCGTGGGTTCCTGCAACGGCAATGGTTTTGAACCGTTCCGAAAGCAACCCGAGTACTTTCGACCGCTTTAAAATGGTGAAATTATTTTCCCTGAAATACTGAAGGATTTTGTTGTCATCTTTCACCGCCGGCGTGTAAACGACAAGTGTGTCCAACCGGTTTTTAAAGCCACTGGGAATTAAATCCGGTTCATCCGAAAAGAAAACAGTGGTACCTTCTTTTTCGAGGTTGGCCGTCAATGCGCTGGGTGTACGGTCATATCCGGCAACATTTTTACCTGACAATTTAAAATACCTTGCCTGGGCGCTCATTCCGATGCCGCCAATTCCCACAAAAAAGAAATATTTGAATCCGGTTATATCCATGTTTTACTTTTCGATCAGTTTAAGTACTTCATTAGCAATAATATCGGCTGAATTTCTAATGGCCAGTTTTCCGATGTTTGAGGCCAAAGCTGTTTTTCTCTCCTCATCATTTGCAAGTTCAACCACCATATTTCCAAGCTTTTCGGCGGCTTCGGCATCTTTGAGGCAGATGGCTGCATTTTGTCCGGCCAACGCCAAAGCATTCTTGGTTTGATGATCTTCGGCAGCACTTGGCAAAGGGATGAACACACATGGTTTTGATACTGCGCACAACTCGGAAATTGCAATAGCTCCAGCTCTTGAAATCACAATGTCGGCAGCAGCATAAGCAAGGTCCATTTTTGTAATAAACTCGTGAACCTTTACCACCCGGCTCAGATCGCCATTAAGTTTTTCGGAAACCGCCGCCTTTGCATCCGGGGCGTATTTTTTACCGGTTTGCCATATTAGCTGCAGATCGGCCGATGTTAGCAGTGAAAGGTTTTTTACGATGCTTTCGTTTATCGAAACCGAACCCTGGCTTCCGCCAACAACGAGCACCACCTGCCGGCCTCTTTCCAATTCGAAATATTCGTAGGCTTCTGCTTTTTTACCAATGGTTTCAATAACATTCTGCCTTATCGGGTTGCCGGTTTTTATCAGTTTTGCGGCAGGGAAATATTTCTCCATTCCATCATAGGCAACACAAATGGTTGAAGCACTTTTTGCCAGCATTTTGTTGGTCATTCCCGGAAAGGAGTTTTGTTCCTGGAGCAAAACCGGTATTTTGTGCCGGGCAGCCATCTTGCAGGTCGGTCCGCTTGCATATCCACCCACGCCAACAACAACCTGAGGTTTAAATTTTTTGATGATTCCGGAAGCAGATAAAAGGCTCAGCAATAATTTGAAGGGGAAAAGAAGATTCCGGAGGCTTAATTTGCGCTGAAAACCACTAATCCATAATCCTTTTATGGGGTAACCGGCAGTAGGAACTTTTTGCATTTCGAGTTTTCCCAAAGCTCCGACAAAAAGAATTTCAGCGTCAGCAATTCGTCTTTTAATTGCATCCGCAATTGCGATGGCCGGAAATACATGGCCTCCCGTACCCCCTCCCGAAATCAATATTTTAACCTTAGGCTGTTGCATAATTCACATTTGCAGGCACTACTTCAACTTGTTCCTTAATATTTTTACTAACACTTAAAATTATTCCCAATCCAATACACGTAAACCAGAGCGAAGTTCCTCCCATCGACAGAAATGGCAAGGTTTGCCCGGTGACAGGCAGCAAATCGACGGCAACGCCCATGTTGATGAGCGCCTGCAAAACCATCAGAAAGCTGATGCCAAACACCAGGTAACTGCCAAATTTCAGCTCGCATTTTCGCGCAATTTTTATCGATCGGAAGAACAAAATCATGTAAAGGAAGATGATTGTGATTCCGCCCAGTATTCCGTACTCTTCAACGATGATCGAATACACATAATCGTTGTAGGGTTGTGGCAGAAAATTGCGCTGTGTGCTGTTGCCGGGCATCTTGCCAATGAGGCCACCAGTGGCAATGGCAATTTTCGATTGCTTTACCTGATAAAGCTCTTCGGTTTTTTCTGAACCTACGAACCCATCAATCCTGTTTGTCCAGGTTTCAACCCGGGGCAGCAATCCATCCGAAAAAAGTGAAATGGTAATCAGTATTACAAAAAAACCTGCACCAATACCCATAAATGTCATGAGGTATTTCATTCTTACTTTTCCAACGTACAGTAAAATGAAGCTTACAAAAAACAAAATGGCGGCTGTTGACAGGTTTGAACGGAGAATTAATCCGCAGACAACAAG
The DNA here is from genome assembly GCA_937950125.1 of uncultured Bacteroidota bacterium. Classification (GTDB taxonomy): domain Bacteria; phylum Bacteroidota; class Bacteroidia; order Bacteroidales; family 4484-276; genus CALFEP01. The sequence goes on along the minus strand of CALFEP010000132.1, from coordinate 12,930 downwards.
TATGGGTAAAATGATTGTCAGGAAGGAAATTCTCGGGTCAATACTTTCGTCTTTATTTTTTGCCAGATACCGGGCGATAAACATGATCAGCGCCAGCTTGGCAAAATCAAATGGCTGAAAGCTAAGTGAATGTCCCGCAACATTGATCCTCAGATTACGAAACGACTCGTTTTCGTTGGGTGCAAATATCATGGTAAGAATTAGGAGTGGAATAGCAATGAAAAGCATCAACTGTGCAATCCTCGAAAAATATTTGAAATTGAAAAGATGTACAATGTACATCAGCATCAACCCGAAGGTTACGATAAAAATCTGTTTTACAAGAAAATACTCTGTATTTCCGATTTTAAAACCTAACAGGCCGGTCGAACTGTAAACGACCAGCAGCGAAAACACCAGAAAGATAATGGCAATCACCCATATCACCCGGTCTCCCTGAATTTTTAAGTTTGTCATGGCACTATTATTTTTGGTAAACGATTAAAGATTAATAACTGCTTTCTTAAACTGATTTCCGCGGTCCTCATAATTGTCGAACAAGTCGAAACTTGGGCAGCCCGGCGAAAACAGCACAGTGTCGCCTTTTTGTCCCAACCTGTAAGCAATGGTAACCGCTTCTATGGCACTTTGGGTTTCAAACATTAGCGGGACGAACCTGTTAAATGCTTCGAAAAGCCGCCTGTTGTTCACCCCAAGGCAAACGATTGCTTTAACCTTTTGAACCACAGTTTCGAGAAGCTGCGAATAGTCAAGGTCCTTGTCTATTCCTCCTGCAATCCAAATGATAGGTCTTGTGGTTTTTTCGAGGGCATACCACACTCCGTTGAGGGTAGTGGCTTTCGAGTCGTTGATAAACTCGATTCCTCTGACCGACGCAACGTACTCAAGCCGGTGTTCGACGCCCTGAAAACCCGATAAACTTTGCTTCAGACTTTCACGACGGATATCGTCGAGCCGGTGGGTAATGCCAGCCGCCATAGTGTCGTAAACCTTATGTTTACCAACCAAAGCAAGTTCACCCAAAGTCATTATCATATTTTTCTCCTTTCGCGTTGAGGGTCAATATTCGTCACGAACTCATTGTTGCTGTGGCATGTATGTTTTTCGAACCTGGTTGTATTTTTTGTTTTAATTTTCATTTATTTATCTGATTTTTAAGGTGATTACTGAGAAAACTGCCAGCATGATTGCAATGATGAAAAAGCGCTGAACAATTTTTGGTTCAGGATAGCCCTTTATCTGATAATGATGATGCAAAGGCGACATTTTGAAAATCCGCCTGCCTTGGCCATATTTTTTTCGTGTGTATTTAAAATAGCTTACCTGCATCATCACCGAAAGGCTTTCGGCCAGGAAGATTGCGCACAAAATTGGGATAAGCAATTCTTTGCGCAGCATAATAGCAAAAACCGCAATGATACCTCCAATGGCTAAAGAACCCGTATCGCCCATGAAAACCTGTGCAGGATACGTGTTGTACCAAAGAAAGCCAATACACGAGCCTACAAATGCACTTATAAAAATGACAAGTTCGCCGGTGTCGGGCAAATACATGATATTAAGGTAGTTGGCAAAAAAGATGTTTCCCGAAACATAGGCAAACACCGCTAAGGTGGTACCGATTATGGCCGAGGTTCCGGTTGCCAGGCCATCCATCCCATCGGTAAGGTTAGCGCCATTGGAAACGGCTGCTACAATAAAAATGACAATGGGAATGAAAACCAAAAAAGTCCATTTTTCGTAACCTTCGCCCAACCAACTAAGAATAAAGGAATAATCGAGTTCGTTGTTTTTGAAAAATGGTATGGTGGTCTTGGTTGATTTCACCGGGTCCGGAGAAAAAAGTACAGGTTTCGACACGATTTCATTATTCTCGTAGCGTTCGCCCATTTCGATAAAGGTGGCTTCGGTGGCTTTTTCACGGATAACCACATCAGGGTGATAATACATCATCAATCCAACAAACAAACCAATGGTGACCTGCCCCAGGATTTTGAATTTTCCGGCAAGTCCTTTCTTTTCTTTTCTGAAAACTTTGATGTAGTCATCTATAAATCCAATCAATCCAAGCCAGATGGTCGAAATCAGGATGATGATGATGTAAATATTGTCGAGTTTGGCAAAAAGCAACGTCGGTAGCAGAATCGCACCCAGAATGATTAATCCGCCCATCGTTGGGGTTCCCTGTTTTTCCAGTTGACCACTGAGTCCCAGGTCGCGTATGGTTTCGCCTACTTGTTTCTTTTTTAGGTAGTTAATCAGGCTTTTGCCAAATATCAGCGAAATAATCAATGAGGTGATAATGGCCAGTCCGGCACGGAATGAAATGTACTGAAACATCCCGGCGCCAGGAATATCAAACGATTTGTCAAGATATGCAAACAAATAGTACAGCATAACTTACTGATTTAAAATTGGGTTTAAAAACTCATTAAGTATTTCGCGGTCATCAAAATGGTGTTTCACTCCGTTTATCTCCTGGTATGTTTCGTGGCCTTTGCCGGCAACAAGAATTATGTCACCTTTAACCGAAATCATGCAGGCGGTTTTAATGGCTTCACGCCGGTCGCTGATTCGCACACATTTACGTTTCATTGTGACGGTCAAACCGGCTTCCATTTCGTCCAGAATGGCCAGCGGGTCTTCGGATCGTGGATTGTCAGACGTTAACAGCACCCTGTCGCTAAGCTCACAGGCTATCCGGGCCAGCAAGGGGCGCTTCAAACGGTCACGGTCGCCACCGGCGCCAATGATGGTGATTAGTTTTTCGTTCCCATTCCGCACTTCATTGATGGTTTCGAGCACATTTTTCAATGCATCAGGGGTGTGTGCGTAGTCCACAATGGCCGTTATGCCCAAATTGGAAGGGACAACCTGAAACCGGCCATCAGCGGGTTGTAGCCTGCTTGCAGCAACAAACAGGTCGTCAGCATTCTGCCCGTCGATGAGGGCTACCGAACAGGCGGCCAGCAGGTTGTAGGCGTTAAATTTTCCCACCAATGAACTCCATATTTCTTTGTCGTTTATTCTGAGTTGCAATCCTTCAAACTGATTTTCAATGATTTTTGCCCTATAATCAGACATTTTTGTCATACTGTAGGTAAACTTCCTTGCCTGTGTGTTCTGGAGCATCACAAGGCCATTTCTGTCATCGATGTTTGCAAGTGCAAAAGCGCCCGCCGGCAATGCATCAAAAAGCAGCTTCTTTGCTTTGATGTAATTTTCAAATGTTTGGTGATAATCAAGGTGGTCGTGGGTGATGTTGGTGAAAACGGCGCCATGAAGTTGTAATCCGGCAATTCGTTTCTGATCAATGGCATGCGAACTGATTTCCATGAAACAATACTCACAACCCGCTTCTGCCATGTCATGCAGATTTTTATTTAACTCAACAGCATCGCCGGTGGTGTGTGTCGAAGGTAGGCGCACATCTCCAATCCGGTTTTCGATGGTCGAAAGCAAACCAACCTTAAAACCCAGCAAACGATAAAGTTGATAAAGCAGAAAAACGCAGGTGGTTTTGCCATTTGTTCCGGTAAATCCCACTATTTTCATTTTGTCAGAAGGATGGTCGTAGAATGCAGAAGCAGCCATTCCTAACGCTTTTGCCGAATCATTTACCAGGATAATGGTTGATTTGGTTGCAATTTCTTCAGGAAAATGTTCGCAAACGATGGCATCAGCCCTGTTTTCGAGTGCTTTCTGGATAAAATTGTGACCATCGCTTTGGGTTCCTTTTATGGCAAAAAACATATCACCGGCCTTCACCAAACGTGAGTCGAATTGGAGGCTTCGGATGAAAATATCGTCCGAACCAATTATCTTTTCAACCTCCAGGTGGTTTAATATGTTGGCCGCTTTTACTTTCACTTCTCGGTTTTTATTTCCTTTTCCTCATTTCCAAGTGTAAGAAGTATCTGATCGCCCTCACAAACAGGAGTTCCCGCCGGTAGCGACTGTTTTGCCACCAGGCCGTGACCGGTAAATTTTACATCCAGTCCAAGATTTTCAAGAAGGAAAACAGCATCGGTAGCGCCGAGGCCGGTAACATCAGGTATTATCGATAAACCAAGAAAATCTTCGAGTTTCTGTGGTGAATTTCCGTTGAAAAGGCTGTCGTTTATCTTGCTTTGATTTATTTTTTCCACAGCGTCGCTGGTTTTCAGGTGTTGAGCAACCATGTCAACATATTGGCTGTTTTCACCGGGATGAATGTCGAGTTCCATGGCATAAATAATATCTGCGACCTCTTTAAACACAGGGGCTGCAACCTGCGAAGCGTAATAGGCTCCTGCGTTTGGGCTGAAGATGACAACAATACAGGAGTATTTCGGATTATCTGCCGGAAAATATCCGGCAAACGATGCGTTGTACTTGCTGATGTAAACCCCGTGTTTATTGATTTTTGCTGTGCCAGTCTTTCCTGCAATTTTGTAAAGATCGTTTTTTACGTTTTTGCCCGTTCCGTGATCAACCACGCCTTCCAGGTAGCTTCGGGCTATTTGTATGGTTTTATCGGAAGCAATCCGGGGTTTTAAAATATCAGGGTCAAATTTCCTGACAGGAACGCCATTTTCTCTGATTTCACGAATAAGGCGTGGCCTTACCATCACCCCATTGTTGGCTACGGCGTTGTAAAAAGTCAGCATGTGAATTGGAGTTACGGTCAAACCGTAACCAATGGCCATCCATGGGATGGAGACGGCGCTCCAGTAAGCGCTGTCGGGTGATTTTACTCCCGGACGGGCTTCGCCACGGATGTCCATACCCACCGAATCAACAGGAAACATCATGGCAAGCTGGTTGTAGAACTTTTTATTATTACCCTGATAATGATCGTACACCAGTTTTGAAATACCTACATTGGATGAATGCACAAATGCCTCCTCCGGTGTAACCCAGCCATCAGGATCGAAGGTGTGCGAATCCTTCATTTCACGACCATGGTAGGTAATGGTTCCGTTGCCAATATGTATCATGTTGGTGGCATCAAGTGCCCCGTCCTCAACGGCCATCATGGTCGAAATCAATTTAAATGTTGAACCCGGCTCATACGATTCGCGGATGGCAATGTTGTAAACCTCCTTGTATTCGTTGGTCAGACTATCGTACTGCAGGTTTGCCATCGCCTTAATTTCACCTGTTTTTACCTCCATAAGTATCAAGGTTCCCTTCAGGGCATCATGCTTTGTCAGGTGCTTGCGCAATGAGGCTTCCGACACGTCCTGCAGATAGGTGTCGAGGGTTGTGATAATGTCTTTGCCGTTTTTTGGTTCAATGATGTTTTCATCAAAAACCGGCCGCCATTCGCCATCAGCAATACGTTTTTTCAATTGCTTTCCTTCCGATCCTTTCAGCTCACTGTCAAAACGGCCTTCAATTCCTACCTTTACTTTGCCCTTTTCCTGTGAGTACCCGATGGTGCGGCGTGCAAGTGTGTTGTATGGATATTCACGCTTGGTTTTTGATTCTACAATCATTCCACTGGCCCATTTGCCACGGTTGAATATGGGGAGTTTTTTTAGTTGTTCGAGCTGGTCGAAGGTTATTTCATCCTGGATTTTGATGTAATGCTTCTGTTCACCCCTGGCTTTAATCAGCAACTGCTTGTATTCAGTGGGGCTTTTATCCTTAAAAAGGTTTGATAGCCCATTGGCAAGGCCTGACACGCCTGCATTGAAAACATCATCCGGAATCAACACCGAATCGGTATCCATTCTGATATCGAATACGGGTGTTGAGGTTGCCAGTAAATTACCGTTCCCTGAGTAAATGTTGCCCCGCAGTGCTTCGATGGGAAAATACCGTAACTCTCTGTTTTCGGCTTCCATTTTCAATTCCGATCCTTCAAAGATCTGAATATGAATGGCTTTCAGTATTACGGCCAGGGCAAAGACAAAAATAAACATAAAAGCAAGATAAATTCTGATCATGCTTTGTTTTCCAGGGCCTTTGCCATCACCTGGTTTGGTGCTTTTTTGTGTGGTCATGGCAATTAATTTTTTGGTTTAATAAAAATCTTTTGTGGTGGGGCTACCAGGGGTTTTATGCCCTCTTTTTCAAGTGCATTTGCAAGCACCGAAGCACGGGTTTTTTCATTTATTTTCCGTTCGTACTCAAGGTGGTTAAATACCAGTTCCTTGATGTTGCGGTTCGCCTTGTTTATCTCACGTACCTTGCTTTCGGCAATGTAATTGTTCGATATGTAAACCAATCCAAGTACAGCCAGGAAAATGAAGGTGGGAATAATTCCAAAACCACTTTTCTTTTTTTGTAGAAAATCCCCATCAAGCAGGGTATGCATTGTTTTGGCTACAACCCTGTCAGTGCTTTTGGGTTGTTTTGCTACTGGTGTTTGTTGTTTTAGTGAGTTCATGATTACTGAATTTTTATTAATTAATTTGAAATCAAATCTTTTCTGCTATTCGCAATTTGGCGCTCCTCGACCGGTTGTTTTCTTCAATTTCCATGGGTGATGGAATAATGGGTTTTCTGTTAATGGTCCTGAAGATTTTTTTCTCATTTCCGAAAAAATCTTTCTCAGGAATTCCTTCAAAGTTGCCTGCTTTGATAAAATTTTTGGCAATCCTGTCTTCAAGGGAATGGTAGCTGATAATCACCAGTCTTCCACCGCTTTTCAATACATCGGCAGCCTGCATCAGAAACGCTTTAAGGGCTTCTATTTCCTGATTGATTTCGATACGCAAAGCCTGCAGTACCCTGGCAAAAAATTTATTTTCGCTGCCGCGGGGAGCTAAAAAACCAATGGCCTTTTCCAATTCACGAAAGATTGAAATGGAATGAACTGCTCTGGCTTTTGCGATGGCTGCTGCAATGGCTGGTGCTTCATTAAGTTCACCATATTGCCAGAAGATGTTTTTCAAATCACTTTCAGGGTATTCGTTCAGGATCATTTTAGCCGTTTTCGTTTGTCGGCGATTCATTCGCATATCCAGGCTGGCATCATTGCGCATCGAAAAACCGCGAACATCGCTGTCGAACTGGTGCGAACTTACCCCCAGATCAACCAAAATGCCATCAACCGGCACTGCATCGTAATATTTTAGGAAGTTTTTCAAATACCTGAAATTATGATTTATTAAAACCAATCTCTCATCTTCAATTTTATTTACCAACGCATCTTCGTCCTGATCGAACGCGAAAAGCCGGCCTTCCTTCATCCTTTTTAAAATCGCTGCCGAATGACCACCGCCTCCATAAGTTCCGTCAACATAGGTCCCATCCGGAAAAAGAACCAGCCCCTCGATGCTTTCGTTGAGCAATACAGGCTTGTGGTACATCAGTTCAAATTTTGCTGAGGTTTTACGCCTCCCATCACCTCTTCAGCCAATTGGCCGAAATTCTCTATGTTCCCGATTTCAGCCTCGTATTTTGCCTTATCCCAAATTTCGATGATGTTGAGCTGTGAGGTAAGTACAACTTCTTTCTCAATGCCTGCAAATGCCATCAAATCCTTTGGCAGATTGATCCTGCCAGTTCCGTCAACCTCTACGGGTTTTACTCCGGCCAAAAATTTTCTGATAAAAATTACATTCTTTTCAATGAAACGGTTCAGCTGATTTATATCAGCTTTTTTAATATTCCATTCCTGCATTGGCCAAAGCTCAAGACATGGGCTAAAAATGCTTCGTTTGATGATAAAGCCTTCTTCAATCTCCGGAAGTAGCTCATTCTTAAGCTTTCCGGGAAGAAGAATCCTTCCTTTATCATCAACTTTGCACTCGTATGCGAATGTTAAACCTACCACGTCTTTTATTTTTTCGCCAAATGTATGTAAAAACTCCCACAAAAATACATATTGTTAATAACTTTTCCCATATTTCCCCACCAAATATCCAAACTTTTTTCCGACTACCAAAAAAATTCCATCTGAATATTGAAAAATTGTTTGCAAATGGCTCAATTTGTTTCAAGGTTGGTTTTGGGAATTGTGCAGAAAATGGCTTTCATCACTCCTAATTATTCATATTTTTTTACTTTTACCAGCCAAAATCCATTATTTTTTTTCGAGAACGAAAACATGGAAAAACATGGATGATAAAAAAGAAAGGGCAGCTCAGGTTGTTATTACACGAGATTTTATCAATATCGAAAAGGTTTTTACGGATAAAAACCCGCGTTTATTAAAGGTAATTCCTGGTTTTGTCATCCGGTATTTAAAAAAAGTAATTCACCAGGATGAAATTAACCAGGCATTGTACCTGAACAGGGACAAGTTCGGGATTGAATTCGTGGATGCAATTCTCAACAATTTTGGGGTAATTGTGAAAACCAAAGGAATTGAAAACCTTCCGGCTTCAGGCCGGCAGCTATTGGCCTCCAATCATCCGCTTGGCGGCATCGATGGAATGGCACTGATGCGTGAAGTGGCAAAGGTCAGACAGGATTTCTTGTTTCCGGTTAACGATATTCTGATGAATCTGCCAAACCTTACTGAGCTATTCATCCCGCTAAACAAGCATGGCAGCAATGCCGAAAATGTAAGGCTTTTTAATGAGTCGCTTCAATCGGACAAGCTCATTTTGTTTTTCCCTGCCGGACTGGTTTCGCGAAAAAGAAGAAATAAAATTGAGGACCTTGAGTGGAAGAAAACCTTTCTTTCGAAAGCCATTAAATATCAGCGTGATATAATACCGGTGCACATCAGCGGTCAAAACACCGGATTTTTTTACAACCTGGCCAATCTGCGCACCCGGTTGCACATAAAAGCCAACATCGAAATGCTGTACCTGGTTGACGAAATGTTTAAACAAAAAGAAAAAACAATTACCATCACATTCGGTAAGCCCATTCCTGTTGAGGTTTTTGATAAACGTTTCGGACTGGTTGAATGGGCCGATATGCTGAAAAAATACGTTTATGCCCTGGGAAGTGGCGAAAAAAAGGTGGACGACAATTTTGAATACATGATTTGAAAAAAAATATTGAAACAATGGAAGAAATAATTCCCCGTATTGGACGTGAAATATTGTTGAAAGAGTTGAACGAGGAACGTTTTGTGCGGAATACCAATTATGGTAAAAATCAGATATTTATTATCGACAGCAACAATTCGCCCAACGTCATGCTCGAGTTGGGTCGCCTGCGTGAAATTACTTTCAGGGATGCCGGCGGTGGTACCGGTAAGCAGGTGGATATTGATAATTACGATCTTGGCGAGGTTCCTTTTCAACAACTGATTGTGTGGAATCCCGATGACCAGGAAATTGTCGGGGGATACAGGTTCATTCATTGTAAAAATCTGAAGGTCAGCGAGCATGGGACTGTTGACACACCTACATCCCACCTTTTTAATTATTCACAGAAATTCGTGAAAAACTATCTCCCGGTAACCATTGAGTTGGGGCGTTCATTTGTTCAGCCCGACTATCAACCGATGAAAAATATGCGCAAGGGACTCTACTCACTCGACAATATCTGGGATGGCCTTGGTGCAATTACTTTGCGGTATCCTGATATTCTGTACTTTTTTGGTAAAATTACGATGTACCTGCAATCGGACCTGATAGCACGGGAAGCCATAACCTATTTCTTAATGACTTTTTTTCCGGATGACGAGCACTTGGTTTATCCGTTTGAGCCCGTAAAGCTTACCACTGATCCAATGATTTTTAAACAGTTATTTGTTGGTGACAATTACGATGAGAATTATAGAATTCTCCAGCAATTTGTGCGTGGCCGAAAAGAAACCATACCCCCGCTGGTGAATGCCTACATGAATTTGTCGTCAACCATGAAAACCTTCGGAACCTCGTTGAACAAAGGTTTCGGCGATGTTGAGGAAACAGGAATTATGATTAGGATTTCGGATATTTATCCATCAAAAAAAGATCGTCATCTTGTTATCAAAAGCGAAGAAGTAAAATAATCAACCCATTGACGAAGGCGCAGAAGGTTGAAAAGTTCTGCAGAAATTCCTGACTTTTTTGGTAAAAGTGAAGTTTTTAACATGTTGATAAAAGAAGCACAATTTATTACAAGCAATACCGATTATCGCAAATGCCCGCCAGCTGTAATGCCGGAATATGCCTTTATAGGTCGATCAAATGTTGGCAAATCGTCACTAATCAACATGTTGTGCAACAGGAGGGGTTTGGCAAAGGTGTCGGTACAACCAGGTAAAACTCAGCTCATCAACCATTTTCTCATCAACAACAGTTGGTATTTGGTGGATTTGCCGGGTTACGGCTACGCCAGAATTTCGAAGACCTCTCGCGAGAAATGGAAAAAAATGATTAACGATTACCTCAACTTTCGCATTAACCTGCTTTCTACTTTCATACTCATCGATTTGCGCATTCCGCCCCAGGCAATCGACCGGGAAGTAATCGATGCTTTTGGTGAAAGCGGGTGGCCGTTTGCACTGATTTTTACCAAAAGTGATAAATTGGGTCAAAACGAAATCCAAAAAAACCTTATTACCTACAAAAACGATCTAAGCCAAACATGGGATGAACTCCCCACTATGTTTATCACATCGGCGGTCACCAGTGAGGGGCGTGACGAAATTCTTCAGTTCATCGCGGCAACGTCCCGGATTTTCGATCCTGAAAAAATAAGAAAAAGCAGGTAAGATACCTGCTTTTGGACATTTTGGACGGTTTTGTTCTACTCGAACTCTATTAAAATTTCTTTGTTGGCCACAGTTTTATTTTCCTCAATATTTACTGCTTTGATCGTTCCGTCAATTGGCGCCAAAATGATGTTATTCATTTTCATAGCTTCCAAAATAAAAAGTTGATCGCCGGTCTTTACTTTTGCACCTGATTTCACGTAAACATTTCTGATGGTTCCTGGTATGAAAGCCCTTATTTTCTTAGGATCATAAGGCTGGTAAGGTTTACGTTTTTCGTATTTGTTTGTAAGCAGAGTGCGGTATTTGACATCATCAATTCCGAGCAGTTTCATTTTTTGCAGTTGTTCTTCCTGATTGATAGCCATAATTGTCCTTTCGATTAAAATGGTGGAATTCCGTGTTTTTTAGATGGCCTTATTTCTGCCTTGTTGCTCGATATTTCGATGGCATGCGAGAGGAAGTGTCGTGTTTCTTCCGGTTCAATCACAGCATCGATGTAGCCATAGGCAGCTGCCACATAAGGATTTGCAAATTTCTTTTTGTACTCCTTAATTTTCTGCTTTCGCATTTCATCGGGATTTTCGGCAGTTGTAATTTCCTTTCTGAAAATAATATTTGCAGCTCCTTCGGGACCCATAACAGCAATTTCGGCTGTTGGCCAGGCAAATACAAAATCAGCCCGCAAATGGTGCGAACACATGGCAATGTAGCCTCCGCCATAGGCTTTGCGCATGATAAGCGTAATTTTTGGAACCGTTGCTTCGGAATAAGCGTAAAGAATTTTTGCTCCGTGCCTGATCACACCTGCATGTTCCTGCTCAATCCCGGGCAAATAACCAGGTAAATCAACCAATGTAACCAGCGGAATGTTGAAAGAATCGCAGTAACGGATAAAACGTGCGGCTTTGTCGGAGGAATCCACATCGAGAACTCCGGCCAATACAAGAGGCTGATTGGCAACAAAGCCAACGGTTTGACCTTCGAGCCGGGCAAAACCAATTACAATATTGGCAGCAAACAGTTCCTGAATTTCAAAAAATTCCGAGTCGTCGGCAATAGCCCTGATGGCATCCCTAACATCATAGGGTTGTTTTGGGTCGGGCGGAATAATGGTGTTGATGTTGTATTTGCGGGTTTTGGGCGATTTCTTGGGGAATGGATCGGCTTTTTTTACGTTGTTCCACGGGATGTAGCTTACAAGTTGTTTTATCTGCTCAAAGCATTCCTGTTCACTCTCGGCAAAGAAATGTGCGTTTCCTGTTATTTCGGCGTGCACTCGGGCGCCGCCAAGTTCTTCCATCGAAATTTCTTCGCCAAGCACTGTTTTGATCACCTCGGGGCCGGTGATAAACATTTTGGAAATTTTATCGACCACGAAAACAAAATCGGTAAGTGCAGGTGAGTAAACTGCCCCTCCTGCACATGGCCCAAGGATAACCGAAATTTGTGGTATGAAACCTGAAGCCTGGGTGTTGCGGTAAAAAATTTCACCATACCCGGCAAGCGAGTTCACACCTTCCTGAATACGTGCCCCGCCTGAATCGTTGATCCCGATGAGTGGCACTTTCAGTTTCATGGCATGATCCATTATTTTGGTGATTTTTTTGGCGTGCATGTATCCCAGCGAACCGCCGGCAACTGTAAAATCCTGTGCGTAAATACAAACAGGATGTCCTGAAATGGTGCCGGTTCCCGTAATTACTCCATCGCCGGGAAGATATTTTTTGTCCATGTCGAAATCTTTTCCGGCATGTTCGACAAACAGGTCGTATTCGTGGAAAGATTTAGGATCGAGAAGGCTGATGATTCTTTCACGGGCTGTGAGTTTTCCTGTTGCCTTCTGTTTTTCAATAGCCTGAGTACCTCCGCCCTGCAAGGCTTCTCGCATCCGGCGTTTTAAGTCAGTTGATTTTGATTTTAGTGACATAAATATTCTATTTTCAAATCGTCCGTCGTAAAAATTTTAAAAACACGCAAAAGTAAACCATTTATCCGGAATCACTTCATTTGATTTTAAGATATTCTTATTCAAAATATTACATAAATAATAAAATGTTTTAACCTAAAACCGTCAGTGATTTTTGCCTTTCCCCACCCGAATTTTGCTTTGAGCAAAAATAGCGTAATTCGGTTGTGATGGCGAAATGTTATAACTTTTTAACCTAACATGACCATCCAAAATTATCCAAAATCAATCAAAACCGTCTTCATTGGCCGTTGATATTTGCTTGTTTTGACACGCGTCATCAATCACGGGTATGAGCCTGGGCAAAAAAGGTTGTGTTTTGGAAAATGTCACTCGGGCATGTCTGCTAAAGTCACGAAAACCTGAC